>CAZIVZ010000135.1:0-8476 GCA_964542495.1 uncultured Aquihabitans sp. | reverse complement strand
CGCACGGCCTGGCGCTGGAGCATCTCCAGACCAACCACGAGGGTGCGCTGGTGGAGGCGATCCACGGCGCCCGGGGCCGCTGTGCCGCCATCGTCATCAACCCCGGCGCCTTCACCCACTACGCCTGGTCGCTCCACGACGCCCTGGCCGCGTTCGACGGTCCCGTGGTTGAGCTGCACCTGTCGAACCCCAACGCCCGCGAGCCGTGGCGGCACACCTCGGTGGTGGCGCCTGTGGCCTCCGGCACCATCGCCGGGTTCGGCGGGCACGGCTACCGACTCGCCCTCGACGCGGTCGCCGCTCTCCTCGCGGCCTGATGGGAGCAGCTGTGCCCGACGTCGCCCCCGTGACCCCCGACCTCGCCGCCCTCCCCGCACTCGACGTCGCCCGGCGCGCCGCCCGGATCCAGGCCGGGCTGGCGGGGGCGGGCATCGACGCGCTCCTGGTGACCAACCTCACCAACATCCGCTACCTCACCGGGTTCACCGGCTCGGCCGCGCTGTTGCTCGTCACCGAGGCGGGCCTCGTGTTCGTGACCGACGGCCGCTACGGCCAGCAGGCCCACGACCAGCTCGCCGCCGCCGGCGTGGTGGCCACGATCGAGGTGTCGAGCGACGCGCAGCGCCAGGCGGTGGCCGGCGCCGTGACCGCCGCCGGCGCGAGGCGGATCGGCCTGGAGGCAGATGCCGTCTCGTGGGCCGCCCAGCGCACCTACGACACCACGTGGTTCCCCGACGTCGAGCTCGTGCCCACCACCGGGGTGGTCGCGGCCTGCCGCCTGGTGAAGGACGACGGTGAGCTGGCGAGGATCGCCGCCGCGTGCGCGGTGGCCGACTTCGCCCTGGCCGAGGTCCGCCACCGCATGGCCGACGGCCCCACCGAGGCCGAGCTCGGCCAGGAGCTCGACCTGGCCATGCGTCGCCACGGGGCCGACGACGTGAGCTTCGAGACCATCGTGGCGTCGGGCCCCAACGGCGCCAAGCCCCACCACCGCCCCGGGCCCCGCCAGATCACCGAGGGCGACCTGGTGGTGCTCGACTTCGGCGCCCTCGTCGACGGGTACCACTCCGACATGACCCGCACCGTGGCGGTCGGTGCGATCAGCGCCACCCAGGAGCGCATGTACGACGTCGTCCTCGAAGCTCAGGCCGCCGGCGTCGCCGCCGTGACCGAGGGCGTCGCCGCTCGAGACGTGGACCGTGCCTGCCGCTCGGTCATCGAGGCGGCGGGTTGGGGCGAAGCATTCCTCCACGGCACCGGCCACGGCGTGGGCCTCGACATCCACGAGGACCCTCGGGTCGGTCAGACGAGCACGGCTATGCTGGCCAGCCGCTCCGTGGTCACCGTCGAGCCCGGCGTGTACCTCCCGGACCACGGCGGTGTCCGCATCGAGGACACGGTCGTGGTCACCCCCGACGGCGCACGACCCGTCACGCTCACCCACAAGTCACCAGCGGTCTGACCGCCCGGACCTCGCCCCACAAGGACCACCATGGCCATCACCACCAACGACCTCAAGAACGGCATGAGCCTCAACCTGCCCGAGGGGCTCTACCAGGTGGTGGAGTTCCAGCACGTGAAGCCCGGCAAGGGGGGCGCCTTCGTGCGCACCACCCTGCGCAACGTTCGCACCGGGGCGTCGCTCGACAAGACGTTCCGTGCCGGCGAGAAGGTCGAGCAGGCCATGATCGACAAGCGCGAGATGCAGTACCTCTACAACGACGGCACCGACTACGTGTTCATGGACAGCGAGTCCTACGAGCAGCTCAACGTGGCGCCGGTCTCGCTCGGCTCGGCTGTCGACTACCTCCGCGAGACCGATTCCGCCGTGCTCCAGATGTACGGCGACGAGATCGTCGGCGTCGACCTCCCGGCCGCGGTGGAGCTGGTGGTCACCGAGACCGAGCCGGGCGTCCAAGGCGATCGCGTCTCCGGTGCCCGCAAGCCGGCCACGCTCGAGACCGGCAAGGTGCTCCAGGTGCCCCTGTTCGTCAACATCGGCGACAAGCTCAAGGTCGACACCCGAACCGGCGAGTACATCACCCGGGCCTGACCGCCCTCGGGGCCCCGGCCCCACCTCCCGCCCGCCCGTCTACCACTGGCTGCCCCGTGACCGAACCGAACCCAGCGCTGCTCCCCCCGGACCTCGCCCTGCACGACGACGACGTGGTGGAGGGGGTCGAGGTGGTGGCCGAGCCCGACCTCGAGCCTGAGCTCGCCGACGACACGTCGGCCGAAGCGCGCGTCTCCGGCTTCGACGGCATCGGCACCCGCCGGGAATCCCGCGAGCGGGCGCTGGCGCTGCTGTACGAGGCCGAGCAGCGGCTCATCATCCCGCCTGCCGCACTGATCGACCAGCTCCCGGTCCCGCCGGAGGCCTTCGCCGCCGAGCTCGTGCTGGGCGTGAGCGACCACCTGGACGAGATCGACGAGCTCCTGCGCCGGTACTCCGTGTCGTGGCCCCTCGAGCGCATGCCGGCCATCGACCGCGCCCTGCTGCGGCTCGGCACCTACGAGCTGGTGTTCACCGATGTGCCGGTGGGTGCGTGCATCTCGGAGGCGGTGGAGCTGGCCAAGCGCTACTCCACCGACGACTCCCACAAGTTCGTCAACGGCATGCTCGCCCGCGTGGCCGACGAGGTCCGCGCCGGCCGCTGACCCACGGTCCCCTGCCGACCCGGGGGCCGTGGTCCGGCGCAGCAGCCGCCGGCGGCAAGACTCACCCGCATCACCGACGCCGGCCCGCCTCCCGCCCCACCGCTCGCCTTGCCGTTCCCGCCCTTGGTGCGGCCGGACAAGGGGGTGGCGCTGCGGCCGTGGGGGAGCGACCCCCGCGACGCCGCCACGCTGGCGAGCGCGTGGGCCGACCCGGAGGTCGACCGCTGGACCGCGGTGCCCGAGGCGCGCACGGAGGCCGACGCCGCACGCTGGATCGCGGGGGAGTCCCGCCGTCGCCGGCTCGGTCTGGGCGTGGACCTGGTGGTGACCGTGCCCGGCGACCCGGGCGTGGTGGTCGGCGAGGTCGGACTGGTCCTGGTGGAGCAGGAGCGGCGCTGGGCAGAGGTCGGCTACTGGGTGGTCGCCGGGATGCGGGGCCGGGGCCTGGGCAGGGCCGCGCTGTCGCTGTTCAGCCACTGGGCGCTCACGGAGCTCCCCATCGAACGGCTCTTCGCCCGCACCCACCCGGCCAACGTCGCCTCGCACCGGGTCGCGTCGGCGGCGGGCTACCGCCGTGCCGGCGACCTGGCCGACGGCACCGTGGTGTGGGTGCGGGACCGGAGGAGCTCGCCGGCGCCGGAGTAGTACGGTCGGGGCCTGACCGTGAAGCGGGTCCCGTGAGGCCCGGACGGACAGGAAGCGAGCCGAGATGGCCGAACGAGAACGACGTCAGGCGCCCCCGTACGGGGGCGTCTTCCGTGCCCGGACCCGCGTCATGGACAGCGACGACCTCCAGCGGGCCGTCTGGCGCATGGCCCACGAGATCGTCGAGGCCAACCAGGGCACCGACGACCTGGTGCTGGTCGGGCTCCAGACCGGCGGGGTGTCGGTGTCGGAGGCACTGGCCGCGGCCCTCGGCTCCATCATCGGGTCCGAGATCGCGGTGGGCAGCCTCGACGTGGCCTTCTACCGCGACGACATCGGGCTCCGACCGGTGCTACCCGAGGCCGTCACCGACATCCCCTGGAGCCTCGACGGCCGCACCGTCGTCCTCTGCGACGACGTGCTGTTCACCGGCCGCACCATCCGCGCCGCGCTCAACGCGCTGTCCGACTACGGCCGCCCTCGTGCCGTGCAGCTGGCGGTGATGGTCGACCGGGGGCACCGGGAGCTGCCCATCCGCCCCGATTACGTCGGCAAGAACCTCCCCACCCGCCGAGACGAGGTGGTCGACGTCCACCCCGACGGCGTGGACCTGGGGGAGATGGTCCGATGAGCGTCCTCACCGGACGGCACCTCCTCGGCGTGGAGGACCTCGACGGCCGTGCGGGCATCGAGGCGGTGATGCGCCTCACCGACTCGTTCGTGGAGGTCTCCGAGCGGGCGATCCCCAAGGTCCCGGCGCTGCGCGGCAAGACGGTGGCGTGGCTCTTCTACGAGGACTCCACCCGCACCCGGCTGTCGTTCGAGACGGCGGCCAAGCGCTTGTCGGCGGACACCATGAACTTCTCGGTGAGCTCGTCGTCGGTGAAGAAGGGCGAGTCACTGAGGGACACGGCGCGCACCATCGAGGCCATGGGCATCGACGCCATCGTGGTGCGCCACGCCTCGGCCGGTGCACCCCACCGCATCAGTCGCTGGGTCGAAGCCGCCGTCGTCAACGCCGGCGACGGGTGGCACCAGCACCCCACCCAGGCCCTGCTCGACACGTACACGATCCGCCAGAACCTGGGCAGCCTCGACGGCCGCCACATCGCCATCATCGGTGACATCAAGCACAGCCGGGTGGCCCGCTCCGACGTGCTCGCCTTCACCGCCATGGGCGCCCGGGTCACGCTGGTCGCCCCCCCCACGCTGCTGCCGCCCAGCCTCGAGCAGTGGCCGGTGACGGTGAGCCACGACCTCGATGCCGTGCTGCCCACCGTCGACGTGGCCTACCTGTTGCGCATGCAGCGCGAGCGGATGACGGAGTCGCTGGTTCCTTCCCTGCGGGAGTACACGGCCACGTTCGGCCTCACCAACCGGCGGGCCGAGCTGCTCGCCGACCACGCCCTCGTGATGCACCCCGGCCCCATGAACCGGGGCGTGGAGATCGCCGCCGAGGTGGCCGACCTGCCCCGATCGCTGATCCTCGACCAGGTCCGCAACGGCGTGGCCGTGCGTATGGCCGTCCTCTACCTCCTCCTCGGCGCCGGGGCCGACCTCGTGCCGCCGGCCGCCGACCGCACCCCCGAACCGGAGACCGTCCGTGCCTGATCCCCAGTCCATCGTCATCAAGGGCGGTCGCGTGGTCGACGCATCGGGCGAGCGCGACGCCGACGTGGTCGTGGTCGACGGGCGCGTCGCGGCGATCGGCGCCGACCTCTCCGCCGACCGCACCCTCGACGCCGCCGGCTGCATCGTGGCTCCAGGCCTGGTGGACCTGCACACCCACCTGCGAGAGCCGGGCAAGGAGGAGGCCGAGACCGTCGAGACCGGTGCTCGCGGCGCCGCGCTCGGCGGCTACACGGCCATCCTGGCCATGCCCAACACCACGCCGGCCATCGACTGCGAGGCCGTGGTGCGCCAGGTGCTCGACCTGGGGCGCACCGCGCCGTGCGACGTGTACACGTCGGGCGCGATCACGGTGGGCCGGGCTGGGGAGCAGCTCGCCCCCATGGCCGAGATGGCGGCGCTCGGCGTCCGGGTCTTCACCGACGACGGCGCGGGGGTGCAGGACAACCTGCTCATGCGCCGGGCCATGGAGTACGCCGCCGGTCTCGGCGTGATCCTGGCCCAGCACTGCGAGGACGACGCGCTCTGCGGCGGCGGCCACATGCACGAGGGGGAGTGGTCGGCCCGGCTCGGCATCCCGGGCCAGCCCGCCGAGGCCGAGGAGCTCATGGTGATGCGCGACATCGCCCTGGCCCGCCTCACCGGGTGCCAGATCCACTTCCAGCACCTCTCCACGGCCCGCTCGGTGGCGATGGTGCGCGAGGCGGTGGCCGCCGGGCTGGCGGTCACCGCCGAGGCCACGCCGCACCACTTCACCCTCACCCACGCCGAGTGCGCCGGCTACGACCCCGTGTTCAAGGTCAACCCCCCGCTGCGCACGGCCGACGACGTGGCTGCGGTGCGCGCCGGGCTGGCCGACGGCACCATCGCCGCCATCGCCACCGACCACGCGCCGCACGCGCCCGAGACCAAGGAGCTCCCGTTCGACCAGGCCCCGCCGGGGATGCTCGGACTCGAGACCGCGCTGGCCCTGGCCCTGACCGAGCTCGACCTCCCGGTGGGCCAGGTGCTCGCCGCGCTGTCGTGGAACCCGGCGCGCATCCTCGGCATCGACGGCGACCACGGCGCGGTGTCCGAGGGCCGCCCGGCCAACCTCTGCGTGATCGATCCCGAGCTCACCTGGACGGTGTCGGGCGCGGCCATGGCCAGCCGCAGCACCAACACGCCCTACGAGGGCCGCGAGGTCCGGGGCAAGGTTCGCCACACGCTGCTCCACGGCGAGCCCGTGGTGATCGGCGGCGAAGCCCAGCGCTGACGGCCCGTCAGCTGCGCCCGTACCCCGAGGTGCGCGCGATCGGTGTCACCCGAAGGCACCGAGCACGCGCACCTTGCGATGGGGGTCAGTCGGGACGGAGGCCAGGGTGGCGGCTGGCGAGCACCGGGACCAGCAGGGACTTGGGGGCCAGGTGGGCGAACGTGGCCGCCACGCGGTTTGCGGCGCCTGGGATGGCGACGGTGCGGCCCTTGGCCATGGCCTCGACGCCGCAGCGCGCCACCGCCTCGGCCGACTCCCACATGAACGACGGGAGGGCGGCCTCGGCGTCGGCCGGGTCGAAGCCGGCGGCCTCCTCGAACCCGGTGTGGACCGGTCCCGGGCACAGTGCCGACGCGGTGACGCCGGTGCCGCGCAGCTCACCGCCGAGCGAGCGGGTGTAGGAGAGCACGAACGCCTTGCACCCCCCGTAGCCGGCCTGACCGGGCAGGGGCTGGAAGGCAGCGGTGGAGGCCACGTTCAGCACGGCGCCACGGCCCCGCTCCACCATGCCGGGCAGGAACCGGCTGCAGAGGTCGGCCACCGCGACCACATCGACCTCGATCATGTTGATCTCGGCGTCGGGGTCCGAGGCGGCCACCGGGCCGAGGGTGGACAGCCCCGCGTTGTTCACCAGGATCTCGGCCGTGAGGCCGAGCTCGGCCACCCGGTCGGGCAAGGCGGCGCGCGCCCGTCGGTCGGCGAGGTCGAGGGCCAGCACCTCGGCCCGCACGCCGGAGCCGCGGAGCTCGGCGGCCAGGTCGGCCAGCTTGTCGGCGCGCCGGGCCACGAGGGTGACGCCGTGGCCGCGTCGGACCAGCTCACGGGCGATCTCGGCGCCGATCCCGGACGAAGCTCCGGTGACGACGGCGGTGCGGTCAGGGGCAGGTTGGGGGAGCGCCATGGCGGCACGCTACCGCCGGCGGATCGGGGCGGCGCGGGGGTGGGTGGTACATTCCCCTCCTGACCGTGAAGCGGGTCCAGTGAGGCCCGCACGGACAGGAGAACCGAGATGGCACAACCCGCTCCGCCCGCCCCGCCCCCTCACGGGGGCGTTCCTTTTGCCCCGGATGGGTCGGCATCGGAGGCTCGCTCGTGACGGCGATCCGCCCGGCGCTACTGGTGCTCACCGACGGAACGGTGTTCGAGGGCGAGGCCCTCGGCGCCACGCCACCCGGCGGGGTCGCCACCGGTGAGGTGGTGTTCAACACGGTGCTCAGCGGCTACCAGGAGGTGATCTCCGACCCGTCCTACGCCGGTCAGATCATCGCCTTCACCTACCCCCACATCGGCAACTACGGCGTGACACCCCACGACGACGAGGCCGCCCGGCCGCACTGCCGGGGTGTGGTCGTGCGCGAACCAGCGCGCCGCCGCTCCAACTGGCGCGCCACCGAGGACCTCGACGCCTGGCTGGTGCGCCACGGCGTCCCCGGCATCGGGGGCATCGACACCCGCCGGCTCACCCGCCACATCCGCGACACCGGCGCCATGCCCGGTGCCTTCGGCGCCCTCGGCGACGCGCCCGACGGCACGGTGGTCGACGAGGCCGCGCTGGCCGCGGCCGCCCGGGCCGAACCCGGCACCGACGGCGTCGACCTGGTGGCGCAGGTCACCACCGACGCGCCCTACGTGATCGGCAGCGACGAGCCGTTCCACGTGGTGGCCTACGACTTCGGCATCAAGGCCACGATCCTGCGCCACCTCGGCGGCTTCGCCCGGGTGGAGGTGGTCCCCGCGTCCACCCCCGCCAGCGAGGTGCTCGCCCGCAAGCCCCACGGCGTGTTCCTCTCCAACGGTCCGGGCGACCCGGAGGCCGTGCCCTACGCCGTGACGTCCACCCGGGAACTGCTCGGCGAGGTGCCGATCTTCGGCATCTGCCTCGGCCACCAGATCCTCGGGCTGGCGCTCGGGGCCCGCACCGTCAAGCTCCCCTTCGGTCACCACGGCGGCAACCACCCCGTACGTCGCCTGCGCGACGGCCGGGTGGAGATCACGAGCCAGAACCACAACTTCGCCCTCGACCCGGACTCGCTGGTCGACGCCGAGGTCACCCACGTGAACCTCAACGACGGCGTGGTGCAGGGCATCCGGGCCACCAAGGTGCCCGCGTTCTCGGTGCAGCACCACCCCGAGGCCGGGCCCGGTCCACACGACTCCCAGTACCTCTTCGACGACTTCGCCATCTCCATGGCCGCGTTCCACGGGGAGGCCCGCTGATGCCACGCCGAGACGACATCGCCTCGATCCTGCTCATCGGCTCCGGTCCCATCGTGATCGGCCAGGCCTGCG
>CAZIVZ010000134.1:0-8495 GCA_964542495.1 uncultured Aquihabitans sp. | reverse complement strand
CTCGAGCTCGTCGCTGAAGCGGTTGCGGGCCACGTCGGGCGCGGTCACCGCACGCGGCATCCAGGCCGAGTGCAGCACGAACGACACGGTCATCCCCGGCTTCGACGCGGTGGCCACCGGTCCGCGGCCGACGTCGGCCGCGTCGTAGACCTCTACTCGGAACCCGGCGTCGTTCACGATGGGGACCACCACGAACCCGTCGTGGCCGCCGGGGTCGGTGCCGGCGTAGCGCGAGCGTGACGGGTCGGCCCCGGGATCTCGCGGCACGAAGATCGGCGACGTCGGGAAGTCGTCCTGGGCCAGCTCGTGGTGCGCGGTGATCTCGAGGTCCGGGAGCGACGTGGACACCACCAGCGGGAGCGTCTCCGTCGACGGAAGCAGGGTGCGGTCCACCCGGTCGCGGTACAGGTGGAGCATCTCCTGGGTGATGGCCTCGGGCCGGTAGCCCTGGTGCACGGTGTGGTGGAGCGTCGGCCGGGTGCGGCCCTCGGTGCTCCAGTCCATGGCGTTGAGCTGGCGGGTCCACAGCAGGTCGGGCTGGCGCTGCTCGGCCCGGTGGACCACCTCGCCCCGGTCCGGGTCGAACACCAGCAGGGTGGTGCGGTCGGGGCTCATGGGGAACCCGTAGAGGCCGCGCAGCGCGGGGTCGCAGGGCCGGCCGAGGGCATCGAGGTCTCCGGGCTGCTGGGTCATGGCCAGGTCGGCGTTCTCGGTGTGCTCGAACAGCACGGTGATGCCGTCGGTGTCGTCGTAGGTGGCGTAGTAGTGGTTGTTCTCGGGGGCGACCTCGAACACCTGGCACGCCACCTCCTGGCCGGGCGGGGTGGCCTCCAGGTCGGCCTTGCGGATCAGGTACAGCGGGCCCGACGGGTTGGTGGGCTCGGTGCGGGCGCCGCCGGCGAGGGTCTGGGGCTCCACCTTGAACGCGCAGTCGGCCACGAGCAGCCAGTCGCGCGTCTGGGTGATGGTGTGCACCGACTGGGGGATCGTGGCCCCCGCGATCGGCCACTGCTCCACCGGGCCCTCGCCGTCCCACCGGGCCACGTGCAGGGCGCCCCAGTGGGTGTTCACGGTCCACAGCACGTCGCGGTCCGGGTCGATCACGGGGTGGGCGGTGCTCATCACCAGCGGCAGCAGCGGCTGGGGGCCGATCTCGAAGGTGTGCCACTGGGACCGGTGCCCCACGTCGCCCAGGAAGGCCAGCGACACCGGGTCGATCTCCACCGGCCGGCCCACGTCCCAGGTCATGAACAGCCGGTCGCCCCACGGCAGCGGCGCGGTGTTGGCCGAGTTGGTGTGCCCGAAGGGCGACTGGACTCCGACGAGGGTGGACTGGAACACGTCGGGCCGCGCCGCGCGCAGCCGGGCCGACGGCGAGTCGATGCGGCGCTGGCGCCAGGCGAGGGCACCGGCGGGCGCACCGTGGCGCCCGGGCTCGAGCGATAGCCGGTAGGTCATCCCCTCGCCGAAGAACGGGTGGGCCCCCGAGAGGGTGTCGGGGTGCGGGGCGCTGAGCACCAGCTCGCCGGTGAGCTCCGCCGGCCACGTGCCGTCGGTGACGGTGAGGTCGTGGTCCTCGGGGGCCTCCCGAGAGAACAAGCTGCGCGGCAGCGGCATGGGGAGCTCCTGGGTGAACGGTGTAAAGCGGAGCCTCAGCAGACACCACCTGCCCCCGCCGGTCAAGGGGTGGCCGCCGTAGGGTGGCCCGGGTGAGGCCCGCCCGGTGATCGTCGACCTGGGCGACGGCGCGGCGGTGGCCCTGTCGGTGATCACCTGGGTGACGGTCTCGTTCTCCGTCGGTTGGTGGGCGAGCCGGTGGCCCGATGCCCGCCTCGATCTCGAGGGCCCGGTCACCCGACTCCGCCCTTGGGAGGACGGCGGCGCCTGGTGGCAGCGGCACCTGCGGGTGCAGCGGTGGAAGGACCGCCTGCCCGAGGCCGGCGCGTTCTTCGGGGGCTCGCCCAAGCGCCACCTGCCGTCACGGTCGGACCAGGGGCTCGAGGCGTTCCGGCGCGAGACCGTGCGCGCCGAGCGGGTCCACTGGCTGATCCTGGCGGCCACGCCGGTGCACCTGGTGTGGTGCCGGCCCACCGTGTTCGCCGGCATGGTGGCCTACGGCCTGGGCATGAACCTGCCCTTCATCGTGGTCCAGCGGGCCAACCGCGGCCGGCTGGACCGGGTGCTCAGTCGGCGTCGCCGCCGCTGAGGTGCAGGGTCCGTCCGCTCCAGCGGACCTGGCGGAGCAGGAAGGTCCGGCCCGCCGACCACGTGAACACGGCCACGAAGAACAGGACCAGCACCGGCCACGCCGCCGCGGCCGGACCGAAGCGGCCGACCCGGTGGCCGAGCACCGCCACCTGAAGCGCCACGACGGCGTACACCGCGGTCAAGGCCAACAGCCCGGACACGGCGGGGACGGTGTGGCCGAAGAGCGCGCCCACCGCCACCAGCAGGGAGGTGACCCAGAGGCCGACGCCGATCGAGCGCAGGAACGGGGTGCGGCGAGCGCCCGTGGCCACGTTCTTGCTCCAACCCTCGAACAGCCCCGGCAGGTCCCGGTACATGCGGAACCGCACGTCGCCGGCACCGCTGCGCACCCGGACGGGCCGGCCGGCCTCGGCGAAGCGGTCGGCCAGGGCCAGGTCCTCGGCCACGGACCGACGCACGGACCGGTGGCCACCGACGGCCTGGTAGGCGCGTCGGTCCGCGATGATGCACGGCCCGGCTGCGCCCCAGCCGGCCCGGGGCTTCACCAGGGAGCCGACGCCGAGGCCCATCAGGGCGACCACGTTGAACGGGAGCGACAGCGCCTCGACCGGTCGGGCGATGTGGTGGTGCGGCTGCACGGACAACAACCCGCCCTCGGGCTCCCACGTGGCGACCAGGGCGGCCAGGGCACCGGGCGCCAGCTCCACGTCGGCGTCGAGGAACACCAGCACGTCACCGGTGGTGGCGGCCACGCCCGTCTCGCAGGCCCACGACTTGCCGGTCCACCCGGGGGGCATGTCGGCGGCGGGGACCACGGTCACGCCGGCGAACCCGGCGGCCACGGCGGCGGTGGTGTCGGTGGAGTGGTCGTCGACCACCACCACCTCGCTCGGCGACCACGTCTGGTGGCGCAGGCTCTCGAGGAGGAGCGGGAGCCGGTCGGCCTCGTTGCGCGCCGGGATGATCACCGAGACGCGGTGGTCGCGCTGCGGGGAGCGGCGGTCCAACGTGGGCAGGCGCCAGAGGAGGATCCACCCGGCGAACCAGCCGGCGATGAGCAGAGAGGTGACCACGTGCTGCCTTCGGTCGAGGGGTCTGCACGGTGTTCGGAGCCGACGGCGTCGCCGGATGTGGGTTGGTACCCTGCGACCCGTGACCTCACTCGTCCTGCTCTGCGCCGACGGTTCGCCCCGATCCCTGTCCGCGCTCCGCTCCGGCCTGGCCCTGCTGGGATCGCACGTGGAACCGGTGGTGGTCACCGTCGTCCACGAGCCCGACCTCATGGCCGTCACCGGCACCGGGTTCGCCTCCGGGGTGCTGTCCACCGAGGAGTTCGACCGTGAGGTGGCCGCCGCCCACGAGGGCGGTGCTCGGGTGGTGGCCGACGTGGCGCGCGACCTGGGCCTGGAGGGCGCGACCTCGCACGTGCTCACGGGTCAGGCCGGCCCGGCCATCTGCGACCTGGCGGCATCGCTCGGTGCGGCCGCGATCGTGATCGGCACCCGCGGCCACGGCGGCATCCGCCGGGCGGTGCTGGGCTCGGTGTCGGACCACGTGGTGCGCCACGCCCCGTGCACGGTGGTGGTCACCGGGCCCGAGGGCGTCGACGACGACAGCTGACCCTCGTAGATGACCGCACCCAGGCGCCTCTCGGCCACCTACGCACGCGCCCGCCTCGACTTCCTCGCCACCGCCGAAGCCGCGGGCGCCCGGGTGGAGCACCACCCGCACCCCGGCCGCGGCCTCGAGGGGGAGGAGCTCGCCGTCGACGTCGCCGAGCTCGGTCAGACCGACGCCGCCCACGTGGTGCTGGTGGTGTCGGCCACCCACGGGGTGGAGGGGTACTGCGGCTCGGCGCTGCAGGCCGGCTGGCTGGGCCGGCCCGCCGCGCCCCTGCCCGACGGCGTGCGGCTGGTGTTCCTCCACGCCCTCAACCCCCACGGGTTCTCGTGGGTGCGTCGGGTGAACGAGGACAACGTCGACCTCAACCGCAACTTCGCCGACTGGGCCCTCCCGCCGCCCGAGAACCCCGAGTACGACGAGATCGCCCACCTGCTCGTTCCGCCGGCGTGGACCGACGACGAGCAGGACCGCACCACGGTGGAGCTGGTGGCGATCGCCGAGCGCATGGGCCTCGAACGGATGCAGGAGGTGGTGAGCCGGGGCCAGTACGGCCAGCCCACCGGGGTCTTCTACGGCGGCCGCGGCCCGACCTGGTCCAACCGGTGGCTCCATTCGTGGTGCGCCTCGAACCTGGCGGCGTGCCGATGCCTCACCATCATCGACCTGCACAGCGGGCTCGGTCCCTGGGGCCACGGCGAGCTCATCTGCGTGGAGTCGGCCGGAACGCCGCCCTACGAGCGGGCCCGGGCGCTGTGGGGCGACGTGACCTCCATGGCCGACGGGTCGGCGGCCGGGGCGATCCTCGAGGGCGACTGGCTGAGCGGCGCCCACCGCCTGGCGCCCCACGCCGAGGTCACCGGCGGCGCCCTGGAGTTCGGCACCGTCGACCCCGTCACGGTGGCCCAGTCGCTGCGCGCCGACGCGTGGCTCCACGCCTACGGCGACCCCACGGGCCCGGCCGCCGCCGCGGTGCGGTCCCAGGTCCGCGCCGCCTTCGCCGACGACGACCCGGCCTGGGTCGACGCGCTGTGGGACCGGTTCGCCGTCGTGCTGGGAGCCGCGCTGGCCGCGGGCGGTTCGTGACCCGCCTGCCGGCACTCGACGCGGCCATGTACGGCGCGTCACGCCTCGGCGACGACGGCCTGTTCTGGATCGCGGCGGCTGCCCTGCGGGCCGTGGGGCGCCCCGACCCCCTCGTGCGCTTCGGCCGGCAGCTCGCCTGGCTCGGCATCGAGTCGGCGGTGGTGAACGGACCGGTGAAGGGGCTCGTGCGCCGCCCCCGCCCGTCGGCCGCCCGGGATCGTGCGCATCCGCATCCCCTGCGGGTGCCCTCGAACTCCAGCTTCCCCAGCGGCCACGCGGCGTCGGCCGCCACCATGGCCATGCTCCTCTCCGAGGACGGGCTGGCGCCGCTGTGGTGGACGGTGGCGCTGACCATCGCCGCCAGCCGCGTGTACGTGGGGGTGCACCACGTGTCCGACGTGGCTGCCGGCGTGGCCGTGGGGGCGGGCATCGGCTACCTCGCCCGCCGGGTCGACCTCCCGCTGCTGACGCTGCCCGGTTAGGTCAGTCGCCCAGGCGCGGGCGGCGCAGGAGGCGGTGGTCGGCGGCGTCGGGCACCTCGTGCACCTCGTGGAGGTCGGCGCCGGGCGCCAGCGAACCCGTGTAGCCGGTGGGCTCGTGGGCCCCGGTGGGCTCGGGCCAGGCCTCGACCACCCCGACCAGGGTGGTGAGCGACGCGTAGCCACGATCCACGCAGCCCTGGTCGGTGTCGGGCGCCGGCTCGTAGCCGGTGGCCTCGAGCACGAAGTCGACGTGGGTGTCCGACGTGGAGCCCACCTTGGCCCGCACGGCACCGAACGGGGCGATGCGGGCCCAGCGGACGCCGGCGACCTCGGCCCGGGGGAGGGCCGGCACGTTGAGGTTGAGCGCGGAGCGAGGTGGGGCCGAGGTCACGAGGGGCAGGACCTCCAGGGCCAGCTCGGCAGCTGTGTCCCAGTGCCACGGGGTGCTCGACGCCACACTCACCGCCAGCCCGCTCACGCCGAAGCCCTGGGCGGTCAGCACCGCGCCCACCGTGCCTGAGTGGAGGATGGACCGGCCGGTGTTGAGCCCGGCGTTGATGCCCGAGACCACCAGGTCGGCGGCGGGCCCGAAGGCACCGAGCCGGCTGGCCACCACGGTCAGCGCCGGCGGCCCGGCCAGGGAGTAGGCCTCGGCCTCGGGAGCGCCGGGGATCTCGACGCGAGCCACGTCGAGCGCACGTCCGGGCTCGAGGTCGCCCAGGGCCGCGCCGGCCCCGCTCCAGTTGCGATCCGGCGCCACCACCACGATCTCGTGGCCGGTGGTGACGAGGGTCCGCACCAGGGTGTGGATCCCCTCGGACTCGATGCCGTCGTCGTTGGTGACCAGGATGCGCATCGCCCGAGTCTGGCCGACGCCGTCTGCTTGACTGCGGTGGTGACCAAACCCACCCGCCTCGTCCGGATCGGTGCCGCGAGTTGCGCGGTGGCACTCCTCGTGAGCTGCTCGAGCAGCGGCTCGGGCGATGCGGCGACCAGCACCACCACAACGGCGAAGCAGACCACCACCACCACCACGGAACCCGAGGTCACCACCACCACCGAGCCGGGCACCGATGCCGACACCGAGGCGAAGCTGGCCACGCTGCTGATCACCGCTGACGACCTCGGCCCCACCTTCGTGGAGCTCGATGCGAGCGACAGCGACGAAGGCCCCTGCGGCGGCGACATCGACGCCGACTTCCCGCCGCTCGTGCACGCCCAGGGGGCGTTCCAGTCCGAGGAGCTCCAGGTGGCGATGCAGCAGGACCTGCGCGTGTTCGAGTCCGAGACCGAGGCGGCCACCGCGTTCGACGGCTTCGTCGAGTCCGTGTCGTGCGGGAGCGACACCGTCGACCAGTCGTTGCAGCTCGGTGAGCCCACCGACGTGACCAGCGATGTCGGTCAGAAGGCGGTGGCCGTGTCCCTCACGGGTGACGGGGTGGAGGGCGTGGGCATCGTCGTCCACTACAGCGACGTCATCGCCACCTACCAGTTCCAAGGCGTCACCGGGGCCGACACCAGCAGCCTGCCCGCACCCCTCGAGATCGCGGCGGCGAACATCGCCGAGATCGTGGACCAGATCGGATGATCGTGATGCGCCGTCGTCTGTTCGTGGCCCTGCTCGCCCTGGTGGCGCTGCTCGCCACCGGTTGCGACCTCCGCCTGGCCGTCCCCCAAGGTCCGGCACCGATGCGCTACCGCGATGCCGTCTTCGCCACCGTCGTCAAGACGGCCGACCTCACCTACGGCAGCGCCACCAACCAGCAGGGTCAGGTGGTCACCCTCAAGATGGACCTCTACGAGCCCGCCGACGACACCGCGACGGCCCGCCCGGCCATCGTGTTGGTGCACGGCGGGTCGTTCCGCACCGGTACCAAGACGTCCCCCGAGATCGTCGACCAGGCCAACGTCTACGCCAAGCAGGGCTACGTGACGGCCGCGATCTCCTACCGGCTCGCCACCAACGGCTGCACGTCGGTCACCGTCGAGTGCATCACCGCCATCCGTCAGGCCAAGAACGACGCCCAGGCCGCGGTGCGGTACCTGCGAGCGACGGCGGCCGACCATCGCATCGACATCGGCCGGATCGCCATGGCCGGCTCGTCGGCCGGTGCCATCACCGCCGTGGAGGTGGGCTACGGCCCCGACGAGGTGGGCGCCAGCGGCAACCCCGGCTACGACTCCACCATCCGCGCCGCGGTATCGCTCTCGGGCGCCAAGATCCTCACGACGCCCGACCCCGGCGAAGCCGCGGTCCTGCTCCTGCACAGCACCGGCGACCCGGTCGTGCCCTACCAGTGGGCCACCAACACGGTGACCGCGGCGGAAGCCGCCGACACCTACCTCGAGATCACGACCTGGGAGGAGACGTCGCACGTGCCCTACACGGCGCACCGCTCAGAGATCCTGTCGCAGACCTCCAACTTCTTGTACTGGAACCTCGACCTCGCCCACGCCGCCCAGTAGGCCGAAGACCCGTGGATCGGGCGTCGGGAGTCGAGATGTGCAAGCCTGTGCCGCTTGAGCGGGCACACGGCCCGTTCGGTCCGATGACAACCATCCCGGGGGGGATCGAATGAAGAGATTCGGCATCGTCCTGGCCGTGCTGGCGTTGTTCGCCTTGGCGGCCTGCGACGTGAACGACATGGTGCTCTCACCGCGAGACGGCGACATCGCCGACGGTTCGACGGTCACCGTCAGCGGCCAGCTGTCCTACGCCGCGGAGGCGGGCGGCACCATCACCGTCAACGGCGTGCCCGGCACCTTCACCGGGCCGCGCACGTGGGAGGCCACCATCCCGACCAGCCCGGTCGGCTACGTGACCATCGTCAACGTCAAGCACGTCGACCCGAGCGGCACCGTCTACACGCAGCAGACCGCCGTCATCAACGGCCCCAAGATCAGCGACGGCGAGTACTCGCCCAACGGTGTGGGCATGAAGTTCACCAACGCCGGTCTGGCCAACCTCGGCCCGGTGATCAACAACCTGGCCGGTGGATCGTTCGACATCTCCGGGCTGATCCTGGCCCAGGATCCGCTGGTCCCCTCGAGCGACGTCGGCCTCGGCCACTCCATCTCGGGCAAGGCCTACGAGGCGGG
>CAZIVZ010000133.1:0-8523 GCA_964542495.1 uncultured Aquihabitans sp. | reverse complement strand
TCACCGCCAGCGAGGCGCGGCGCCGCTGGCCAGCCGACAACCGGGCCACCACCACGTCGGCCAGGCGGCCGTCGAGGCCGAGGCGGGCCATGGCGGCGTCGACGTCGGCGGGGAGCGCTCGTCCGGCCCGGCCCCAGAAGCGCACGTTGTCGGCCACCGTCAGGTCCTCGTAGAGCCCGCTCGCGTGGCCGAGCAGGCCCACCCGGTGGCGCACGGCGCGGCGATCGGCCCGCAGGTCGACCCCGAGCACCGTGGCGGCGCCGTCGACCACGGGCACCAGCCCCGCGCACGCGCGCAGGACGGTGGTCTTTCCGGCGCCGTTCGGCCCTTGCAGGAGCACGATCTCGCCGGCACCGACGTCGAGGGTGACACCGGCCAGAGCGGGAAAGCGCCCGAGGAGGCAGACCGCACCGCGGAAACTCACGACGGGCTCCATGGGCGCCAGCAACGGTATCGGTGGCTTGGCCACCGGCACGAACCCACCCTTGCCGCTTCGGGTGCTTCGAATCCCTCCCGGGACCCGCGACGGAACGTCGGCCACCGTCTCGTACGCTCGCTGCGTGCTGGTCAAGATCCTCGGAGGTACCGGACGGGCGTTGATGACGGCCGGGACCTTGATCCTGCTGTTCGTGGCGTACCAGCTCTGGGGCACCGGGCTCCAGGAGGCCCGGTCCCAGGACAAGCTCGGCGACCAGTTCGAGGCCACCTTGTCGGAGGTGGCGGCGTCGAGCACCACGGCCCCCACCACCACGTCCACCACCGCGGTCACCGTCCCCGGCCAGACCACGCCGCTGTCGGTGGTGCCCACGGCCGAGGCACCTGCCCTGCCACTGCCGGCCATCGGCGATCCGGTCGCCAAGATCGAGATCCCCCGCATCGGGATCACCCGCACGGTCGTGGAGGGCATCACCATCCCCCAGCTCGCTCGGGGCCCGGGCCACTACCCGTCGAGCCCGCTGCCCGGGCAGAAGGGCAACGTGGCCATCGCCGGCCACCGCACCACCTACGGCCAGCCGTTCCACAACATCGACAAGCTCCAGCCCGGAGACCAGATCCTCACCACCACGGTGCAGGGCGAGTTCGTGTACGAGGTGGAGCGCCTCGAGATCGTGAAGCCCTCCGCCGTCGAGATCCTCGAGGACCAGGGCGACAACCGGATGACGCTGATCGCGTGCCACCCCAAGTACTCGCTCAAGGAGCGGATCATCGTGCACGCCCTGCTCAGGGGGAAGCCGGCACCCGAGATCGAAGGCCAGGCCGAGGCCCGCACCGCCGCCATCGAGTCCGGCGCCGACGATCCGTTCGCCGCCCCCGAGGCCTCCGGCAGCGTCGACGGCGGCCTGAGCGGTGCGGAGGTGTCGAAGACCCCGGCCATCGTGTGGGGCGTGGTCACCGCGCTGGTCTGGCTGGTGACGTGGATCTTCCAGGTGCTCATCCGCCGCCGGGTGCGGGCCCGCACCGACGGGCACCCGAGCCGGCCCCAACGCCTCCTGGCGTGGACGCCGTACCTGGTGGGGGTGCCGGTGTTCCTGGTGTCGCTCTACGTGTTCTTCGAGAACTTCGCTCGGCTCCTGCCCGGCAACTACTGACCCCGGAACTCCGGCGTCCGCCGGTTGCGGAAGGCGTCGATCCCCTCGGCGAAGTCGTCGCTACCCCAGGCCCGGTCGAACGCCGCGGCCACGTCGGCGTCGTGGGCGGGCACCGACTCGAGGCGGTTCAGCATGAGCTTGTGACCGGCGATGGTGAGGGGGGCCAGCTTGGCGATGCTCGCGGCCCAGGCCAGCGCAGTGGGCAGCGAGCCCTCGCGGTTCACGAACCCGATGCGCAGGGCGTCCTCCCCCGTGATCGTCTCGGCCGCCAGCAGGATGGCGCGGGCGGTGCTCGGCCCGGCGAGCGTGGCCACCCGCTGCACCGTCCAGTGGTTCACCATCAGGCCGAGCTTGGCGGCCGGGATGCCGAAGGTGGCGTTGGCCAGGGCCACCCGCAGGTCGCAGGCCACAGCCAGCTGGGTGCCGGCGCCGAGCGCGGCGCCGCTCACCGCGGCGATGGTGGGGAACGGCACGTCGCGCAGCCCGTCGAGCACGCCCTGGAGGAGCGTGGCGAACGAGGCGTCCTCCACGCCGGTGAGGTCGGCCCCGGCGCAGAAGTGGCCGTGGGCGCCCGTGAGGACCAGCACCCTGGTGGGTCGGGCCGCGGCCGCCTCGATGGCGGCGGTGAGCTGGGCGAGCGTGTCGGGGTCGACGGCGTTGCGCCGATCGGGCCGGGCCAGCGTGAGGAGGGTGATGGCCTGGGCAGCGTCGATGATCTCGGTGTGCACGGTCACGCCGGTCGACCCTAGCGACCCGCCGCGGCCCCCAACCCCCAGCGAATGTGGTGTGCCCCACCGACATTCCTGCCGATTTCGCGCGTGAGGTTCGTCGATCGCAGCGAGCCCATCGCGGCGTCGGTCGCATCCCGGGGAGCCGGGCCGCTGAACCTCACGCGCGGATCACGCAGGAACGTCGCTCCCACACACCACATTCGTCTGGGGTGGGGGGAGGAGTGGGGGTGGGGGAGCGGCGCTGAGGCGGGCGAGCAGGACGGCGGCCTCGGTACGGTCGGCGGGCGACGGGAGGACGGGGGCGTAGAGGCCGTCGTCGATCACGCGGCCGACGTGGGCCAGGGCGGGCTCGCCGTAGCGGTCGGCCAGGATCGAGGCGTACCCGGTGGCGGTCTCGCCCGGGCCCCGTGGTCGCCCCACGCGCTCGCCGAGCGCCACGAGCTGGGCGTCGAGGCCGGCGGCCCACACCTCGCGGACGTGGGCCCGCTCGGTGGCCCGCACCCGCACACGCCGCCAGAGGCGGCGGACGCCCCAGGCCGCCAGACCCAGGGCCACCGCGGCGATCAGCAGCACCACGGCGTGGCGGGCCAGCCACCCGCCGAGGGTGTCGCCCGAGTCGTCGGAGCCGGCGAGGGGGACGTCGGCCGTGGGGTCGAACGGCACCCAGCCGACCCCGGCGAACCACACCTCGGCCCAGGCGTGGGCGTCGCGAGCGCGCACCACGAAGATGCCGGTGACCAGATCTCGCTCCTCGGGGACGAACCCCGTGACCAGGCGGGCCGGGATCCCGACCGACCGGGCCAGCACCACGAGGCTCGAGGCGATCTGCTCGCACCAGCCCTGGCGGGACTCGAACAGGAAGTGGTCGACCACGTCGACCCCGGTGGGCGAGAGCGGCGCGTCGAGGGAGTACTCGGTGCGGGCGCCCATCCACCGTTCCAGGGCCAGGATCCGGTCGTAGGTGCCGTCGATGCCGCCGGTGACCCGCTGGGCGGCCGCCTGGACCCGTTCGGTCGCGGTGGGGTCGAGGGCGAACCGCGAGCTGATGTCCTCGGGCACGGGCTGGCGACCGGCTTCGCGCAGGAGCTCGGGCGACAGCACGTTGCGGCGGCTCGTGACCGAGTAGGTGGCACCACGGCCCAGGGAGATCCCCGCGGTGGTCAGGGTGCCGTCGAAGCGTTGGGCCAGCGGCCGGCGGGCGTCGACCTGGACCGGACTGGAGGCGGCGTAGACCACGTCGGCGAAGTCGGCCTCGATGCGGATGCGCTGGGTGAACTCGTCGTCGCCGGCGGCCCCGAGGTCGTCGGCCCCCGGGAGGATGGTGCCGTCGGAGGCCACCGCGTAGCGCTGGGGGTCGCTGCGGGTCCACGTGCGGCCGTCCCACCGGTCGAACGTCTCGCCCCGCCAGAAGGTGCGCCGGTCGCTCTCGACGGTGAAGACCACCTCGTCGGTCAGGTCGGGCCGCTGGGTCATGTCGAGGCTGTCCGACGAGCGGAGCGACGCCGACGCCGAGTCGGCGGAATCGAGGCGCGGGCCGTCGCCCGATGCGGAGGCCCGGCCCGCGTGGGGCAACGCCAGCGGGGTGAGCACCAAGGCGAGCAGCACCACCACGGCCAGCACGCCCAGGACGGCCCGGGTGGTGCGGACCGGCTCCGCCAACCCCGGCCCGGTGGGCCCGGCCAGGGCGGCCGCGTCGTCCCCGGTCGGCGGCCCGGGCGGTGTTTCGGCGGCCCGCAGCGGCTCCTCGACGTCGGTGCTCAACCGGTCGGTGAGCACGAACACGGCCACCGCGGCGACCACCCACGCCAGCACCGCCTGGCCGCCCGAGAGCAGCGACCCGGTGAGCACCCCGTAGCGCACGATCATGGCGCCGCTGGCCACCAGCACGAGGCGGGCCACGAGGCGGATCGACACCGAGGGCAGCCCGACGAGGGCGAGGAGGGCCACGGCGGCCCCGGCGACCTGGCCCCCCACCGCCGATCCCTCGTTGCGCGACGCGATCACCAGGCCGGCCATGGCCGACGCCACCATGGCGGCGCCCATCAGCGACGCGAGCAGCCAGGGCTGCACGCCGCGCCGGTCCACGTGGCGACGATCGGGGCGGGCCGGCGCGGTGGCGCCGGGGGGCGTGCTCACGTGGGATCGGCTCCCACTCTGGCCACCGCCCACCCGGGCGGCGGTTCGCCCGGCCGACCGGGCACGGCGCGGGCCAGGCGCCTCCCGGCGTCGATCGGGTACCGCACCCGCTCCGCCACCGGCCCACCTGCCTCGGCGGTGCACAGGAACAGCTCGCCGCCGGCGCCGAGCACGGCCCGGCAGGCGCCCATGGCGTAGGACGCGGCCTGCTCGGTGAGCTCGCCCAGGTCGGTGAGGTCGACCACCACCGCCGCCCCCACGGGCGCGGGAGGTTCGAGCTCGCGCACCACCAGCTCCCCGAGGCGTGCGGAGCTGGGCCAGTGGACGAGGTGCTGCGGGTCACCGCTCACGTACGGGCGCACCGAGCGCACCAGGTCGCCGGTGGGGTTGGATCGGGTGATGTGGTGGGCGCCGGCCTCGATCGGTGCCGGGCGGGGCGACCAGCGCATCGGCAGCGGGCTCGGGGCCACCTCGACGGCGTGGGCGAGGGGGATCCAGTGCACGCGGTGGGCGGCGAGGATGCCGAGCGGTGCGGTCACCCGCACCTCCACCCGCAGCGCGTGGAACAGCCCCCGGCGATCGGCGAGGTGGACCACGGTGCCCGACGCCGGGGCCGCGGCGCGGGTCCACGGGCCGGTGGGATCGAGGGTCCGGATCTCGAATCCGGCACACCGACCGGTGAGGTCCACCGCGATGGGGACCCGCTCCCCCACCACGGCATCGCGCGGCGACGACGCCGTCACCGCGATGCGCCGCACCAGCACCAGCGGCGCCACCACGCCCACCGCCAGGACCCCGAGCAGCACCACCCAGATCACCGCCGCCAGGTTCGGATCGGCCGAAGCAGGCGGGGCCATCGCTCCCACGATCACCACGCCCACCAGGACGGCCCCGACGCCGGTGAGCCGGCTGCCGCCCACGCGGTCGAACCCGCCGTCGGCCGAGCGAACCGACGAGCGGCGGGGCCACGAGCGCCCCGCATCCGGCGGATGAGGCAGCGTCGGTGTGGTCACGGCGGTTCAGGGGCGGGGCACGGGCGTGCTGGCCACGATCGACGAGATCACCGAGCGGGCGGCCACGGTGTCGACGGCGCCCGCCACCGAGACCCGGTGGGCGAACGAGGCCGACGCCACCGCCTGCACGTCGTCGGGCGTCACGTGGGTGCGGCCCAGCACCACGGCGTGGGCGCGAGCAGCGTGCAGGAGGCTGACCGAGGCCCGCGGCGAGGCCCCCACGGTGAGGTCGGGGTGCGAGCGGGTGGCGGCCACCAGGTCGAGCACGTACTCCACCAGCGTGGGAGCGCAGTACACGTGGCGCACCGCCGCCACCGCCTGGGCCACGGCCTCGGGGGTGGAGACGGGCCGGAGCTGGTCGAACACCTCGGTCCCACCGGCGCCCGTGAGGATCTCACGCTCGGCGTGGCGGTCCGGCAGGCCCACGGTGAGGACGAGGGTGAAGCGGTCGAGCTGGCTCTCGGGGAGCGGGAAGGTGCCGACCTGGCCGAAGGGGTTCTGGGTGGCGATGCAGAAGAACGGCGACGGCAGGGCGTGGGTGGTGCCGTCGACGCTGACCTGGTGCTCCTCCATCGGTTCGAGCAGCGCGGCCTGGGTGCGCGGCGAGGCCCGGTTGATCTCGTCGACGAGGACCACGTTGGCGAACAGCGGTCCGGGGCGGAACGTCCAGGCCCCGTCGACGGGCACGTAGACCGACGTGCCGGTGATGTCGCTGGGGAGCAGGTCCGGCGTGCACTGGACCCGGCCGAAGTGGCCGCCGATGGCGGTGGCCAGGCTCTTGGCGAGCAGCGTCTTGCCCGTGCCCGGCAGGTCCTCGAGCAGCAGGTGCCCGCCGGCGAGCAGCGCCGCCACCGACAGCCGCACCACCTCGTCCTTGCCGCGCACGGCGGCACCGACGGTGGCGCACAACCCGGCGGCGAGGGCCAGGGCGGGACTCGGGTCGCCGCCCGGTGACACCGAAGGCGGGGCGCTGAGCTGGCTCATGGTCGACCAGCCTGGCACGGAGCCGGCCCGATCGGACGCGCGGCGAGGCGGTGGGTCAGGCGGGCGACCAGCGGAAGCGCACCTCGAGGGGCTCGTGGTCGCTCAGGTCCTCACCGGCGGCGTCCACGAACACATCGTTGCGGAACTGGTGGGAGGTGGCCTCGAGGTCGACGCCCTCGCCCGAGCGGTACGCCACCTTGTCGATGCGGCCCGGGCCGTCGCAGTCGGTGGAGTCGCACGAGTCGGTGAGACCGGTGGCCTCGAGGAAGCGCTGCCAGATCTCGAGGTCGGCGCCATCTGCGCTGTCCTCGTGGGCGTCGGGCCCCGGCGGGTCGGTGTGGAGGTTGGTGTCGCCGCCCAGAACGATCGGGCGCCCCTTGCTGTGCTCGGCGATGTACGCCGCCAGCTCCTGGTAGTCGAGCACCTGGAGGGCCTGGTCCTCCTCGCTGCCGCCGGCCTCGCCGTGCAGGTTGTACAGGTCGACGGTGACCCCGTCGGCCAGCTCCAGCGTGACCATCGAGAAGCCCTTCATGGCGAGGCAGTCCGACGCGCCGGTGTCGAACCCGCCGTAGCACTCGGTCCACGGCACGCGGGTGTTGCCGCTGATGGGGAGGCGCGAGAGGATCCCGAGCCCGTCACCGATCTGGAGCAGCTCGTAGCGATCCGCGGCGAGGTCCACCGCCTCGGGCCCGGGGTGCACCTCGGAGCGGAACTCGTGGGTGGCGTTGGCGCCGAGGCGCTCGTGGTACTCGTTGAAGTCGAGGCCGTCGGCGAGGCCGCCGGGCTTCCACCAGTCGAAGTCTTCCTGGGTGAGGACCACGTCGAAGTCGTTCAGGAGCGGGCTGATGAGGGGGATGTTGACGTCGGGGTGCTCCTTGGAGATCTCGGCGGGCAGCCCGGCCACGTTGTACGACAGCAGGCTGAACTCGCCGCCACCCTCCCCTGCGGTGGCACCGGTGCCGTCGGCCACCGTCGTGCTGGTGGTGGGGGTGCCTGCCGCATCGTCGCTACCGTCGGACGAGCACCCCGCCGCGCCGAGCACCACCACGCCCACCGCCACCAGGGCCACGAGTGCCTTCCGTCGATTCCCCCGTGCATGCATGGCAGGTGAACGTAGCCCGACGCCTCGGTGGACGTGGGGCCGACACGGATGGCGGCGGTACAGTCGCCGGTCGCCCGCGACCAGCGACGTCGCCCACCACAGGAGCAGCTGCCCATGAGCACCGAGCACGTGCTGGCCATCGACCTGGGCACCGGTGGCCCCAAGGCGGCACTGGTGGACGCCGACGGACACATCACCGCCAGCGAGTTCGAGCCCACGCCGCTCGAGCTGCTCGACGGCGGTGGTGCCGAGCAGGACCCCGACGGCTGGTGGTCGGCCATCACCGCCGCTGTGCACCGCCTGATGGGCGGCGGCCACGTGGAGCCCGACCGCATCGTGGCCGTGTCGGTCACGAGCCAGTGGTCCGGCACGGTGGCCGTCGACGCCGACGGGCGCCACCTCTACCCCGCCGTGATCTGGATGGACGACCGAGGGGCCGAGCACATCAAGTCGATCACGACCGGCAAGGTCAACGTGGCCGGCTACGACCCCCGGCGTCTGCGCCACTGGATCTCGCGCACCGGCGGCGTGCCCAGCCACTCGGGCAAGGACCCCGTGGCCCACATCCTGTGGCTGCGCCACGAGCGTCCCGATGTGTACCGGGCCGCCCACGCCTTCCTCGAGCCCTGCGACTACCTCAACGCCCGGCTCACCGGCCGGCAGGTGGCCTCGTACGACTCGATCGTGGCCCACTGGCTCACCGACAACCGCGACCTCAGCGCCGTGCGCTACGACCCGCAGCTGCTCGAGTGGTGCGGGCTGACCGAGCGCCAACTGCCGCCGCTCGTGCCGTCGGCGTCGGTGGTGGGCGAGGTGCTGGCGGAGGTGGCCCGGGACTGGGGGTTGGCGCCGGGGACCAAGGTGGTCACCGCCACCGGCGACGTGCACTCCGCGTGGGTGGGCTCGGGTGCGCTCGGCGACTTCGAGGGCCACCTGTACATGGGCACGTCGTCGTGGCTGTCGTGCCA
>CAZIVZ010000132.1:0-8525 GCA_964542495.1 uncultured Aquihabitans sp. | reverse complement strand
GTCGGTGAGGCAGACCCGGCCCGGAGCTCCCACACACATCATCACTGTCAGTCGGCCGGGCGACGGCCGAGGCGGTCCAGGGCCCGCAGGGGCGCGACCGCGTCGATCGCCCGGCTGAACGAGACCACCTCGCTGGCCAGGTTCAGGGCCACGAGCACCCCGAGGACGACGAGCTGCGCCGCCGGTCCGGCGGTGGCCACCAGGCCCGTGGCCACGGCCGCGCCCAGCACGTTGGCGCCGGCGTCGCCGAGCATCAGCTGCTCGCGCAGGTCCGGCACCAGCAGCCCGAGACCTGCGCCCAACGCGACCACCGTGCCTGCCAGCACCGGGCGCTCGACCGCCGGTGTGGCCGCCACCAGCACCGCCCCGGCCACCAGAGCCACCTTGGTGGTGCGACCCGGGGCTCGGTCGAACAGGTTCCCCAGGTTGGCCCCGAGGGCCACCACCAGCGCCCCCAGGACGAGATGCCCGACGCGGTCCTCGCCCGTGGCGCCGACCACCACGATGGCGAGCAGCCCACCGCCGGCCAGCTTCAGGCCGCCGGTGGTGAGGCGGCCCCGGAGCAGGCTGGTGACGTGGCCCTTGAAGCCGCGGTCGTCGCCGTGGGCGGCGAGATCGTCGAACGCCCCGAGCAGGCCGAAGCCCAGCGACGCGATCAGGACCGCGGCCCGGCCGGCCCGCTCCCCCACACCCGGGTCCCGACCGAGCGACTCGGCGAGCACGAGCAGCGCCTCGGTGGCGACCACGGCCACCACCAGCAGCACGCCGGCCGCCACCGGCACCGCGACGCCTCGGTGGTTGGTGCGCTGGAGCACCGGCGCTCGGAACACGGACCGGGCCAGGGCCCAGAGACCGGCCGACGCCGCCGCCGCCACCAGGGCGATCACCGCCAGGGTCACGGCCGTCCCGCTCCCGCGAGCTCGGGCTCGGGCTCGGGCTCGGTGGCCTGCTCGACGGGACCGGCGAGCACCTGCTGGAGCACGAAGGGCACGAAGAGCAGGAACATCACCGCCGGGATGGCGATGCCGGAGTCGTTGACCGCCATGCCCAGGACGCACATGGTGAGCCCGCCCCAGAGGCACGCCCGCATCCAGGTGGTGTCGGGCACGTGGGTCCGCAGCGACTCCGGTCCAACGGCGAGCAGCACCAGCACCAGGATCAGCGCCAGCGGGACGGTGAGGGTCCAGATCGAGTTCGTGAGCACGGTCAGGTTGGAGTTCAGCTTGCGCTCGAGGACGGTCCCGAGCCCGCCTCCCCCGTCGCCGCCGAACACCGACCGCACCAGCCGGCCGAGGTGGGTCTGCTGGGACTCGGGTCGGCTCAGGTCGATGGCGGAGAACAGGGCCAGGGCGCCGAGCGTGACCGTGGCGCTCACGACCACCAGACGGGCGCGGACCCGGCGGCCGAGCAGCAGCCACACCACCAGGAACGCCGTGGGGATGATCGACAGCACGCCGCCGACGTCGGACCCGAGCTCCGGGTGGCCGTCGAGCACGACGGTGAGCAGGAACAGACCCACCACCAACGCCAACAGGCGGGAGCGCGATGGGCCGGGTCGGTCCCCGTCGAGCAGCGCCCACAGCGAGCACGACAGGAGCACCGCGCCCATGGACAGCAGCGAGTAGGCCGGGTTGCCGAAGCCGGCAAAGCGCCCGGCCACCAGCGGGGAGTAGCCGAAGATGGTGTTGAGCTGGAGGTGGCCACCGGTGGTGATGTCGACCGCCAGCAGGGCGTAGGTGAGCGCCACGGGCACGGCGGCCACCACCACCGGCCGTCGGGTCTCGTGGACCAGGCACCCCGCTCGCGTGGCCAGCAGGGCCACCAGGAGCGCGCCGGCGTACATCAGGATCAGGTACGGCCAGAACCCGATCCGGTAGGCGGGCACGACGCCCAGGGCGAACGTGACCACCGGGGTCGACATGACCAGCAGGCCGAGGCCCGCGGCCAGCCGGCGCAGGGCCGGGGTGCCCAGCAGGACCGCGCCCAGCGCCAACAGCGCCAGCAGGATCTGGAGCACGACGAAGGTGATCGTGATCGTGGTGACCGAGCTGTCGCGGAAGGCGGTGGCGCGGTTCTGCTCGATGAACCGCTCGAAGCGGGCCGGGTCGACGTCGCCGTCGTTGCTGGCCTCGATGGCCGAGCCGGTCATGGCATCGGGCTGGTCGACCCCCAGGTGGTCGAGGATCGTGGGGGCGACGTCGGGCAGCGTGACGTAGCCGGAGCGACGGGTGGTGCCGCTGGTGAGGGTGCCCGAGGCGAACCCGGGTCCGCGGATGGCCATCGGGGTGAGCGTCTCGCCCGAGCGGGGCGCGGCAGGCGAGAGCACGATCACGAGGTCATCGGGGCCGGTGCGCTCGAGGAGCCGGCCGAGCAGGCGGTCCGATCGGGCCAGGGCGTCGTCGACCAGGCCCTGCGCCTGGGAGGGCGCGGCCCGGCTCCGGTACTGGTCGGCCCGCTCCAGGTCGCTCAGCTCCACCAGGGACACCGCACCGTCGGCCCACACGTCGTCGAAGGCCTTGAGCACGGCTGTGGACGACAGGCGCACCCCGAAGGGGACCGTGGGGTCCCGGCGGAGCAGGTCCCGGGTGATCGACCCGCGCGCAACCTGGCCCCGGCGGTTCATCAGGGCCAGGCCCGCAGGCCGGCTCTCGCCGGAGACCGGTTCGATCGAGGCGATCACGGCGGTGGCGGGCCCGCTCCCGATCTGGGAGTCGGTGTTGTTGTCGTCGTCGTTGGGCTCACCGGTGGGCGCGGCGGGGTCGAAGGTGATCGGACTGGCCGAGCTCATCTCGACGTCGGCGTTGCCCACCACCGACGGGGTGAAGCCGGCGGCCCCGAGCGCCGAGCCCAGCGCGCCGGGCTCGGCGCCGTAGAGGTACCGGTCGTTGGTGGCCACCACGGCCGGGATCGACAGGTGGAGAAGCCCGCCGGTGGCGGGCCAGCCGGTGCGCCGCGCGTACGCGTCGGCGGCCGTGCCGTTCTCGTAGCCCTCGCCGCGCTCGAGCATGCGGCCGGCGTCGCCGTCTCGGGCCCCGGCGCGGTTGCCGGCGCCCACCGTCACGTAGGCCTCGCCGAGCGAGGTGCGGGGACCGATGGTGCGCAGGCTCAGGTCTCCCACCGCGCTCTGGCGCAGGAACGCCGACAGGTGCGGGAGGTCCCGATCGGCCACCTGCGGCCAGGTGAGGCGCGGGATGGCGACCACCAGGACCCGCCCGGGGGCGTCGGCCGCGGGCGAACCCACCCGGGCCTCGGCCGGCGTCGGCCGAGGAGTGGCCACCGACAGCGCCAGGACGAGCGCGACGGCGAGGGCCAGGAGCGGGCCGCGCTGCGGCTTCATCAGTGAGGCTCCTCGATCACCAGCTCGTAGACCTCTTCCACCCGCCGGACGAGGGCGTCGGTGTCGAAGTGGGGGGCCACCAGCTTCGCACCTGCCCGCCCCATCTCGGCGGCACGCCCCCGATCGGCCAGCAGGTCGGCGATGGCGCTGGCCAGGGCCACCGGGTCCGACGGCGGCACCAGCCGACCGGTCTGGCCGTCGAGGACCATCGAGGGCACCGGTCCCACCGCGGTGGCCACCACCGGGCGGCCGAGGTGGAGGGCCTCGGCCACCACCAGGCCGAACCCCTCCCAGATGGAGCACATCACCACCACATCGGCGGCCGCCTGGTAGTCGGCAGCGTTGTCGCGGGCACCGATGAGGTGCACTCGCGATCCGAGCCCGAGGGCACCGATGCGGTCCTCCAGCTCGGCCCGCTGCGGGCCCTCGCCCACCACCACCACCTGCACTCCGGGATCGAGGCGTGCCGTGGCCTCCACCAGGGTTGCCACGTCCTTCTGCGGGTGGAGGCGCCCCACCAGCACCACCAGCGGTGCGGTGTGACCCAGCTCCAGCTCGGCTCGCACGTCGGCCGCCGAGCGGTGGACCACCGGCGTGGGGCCCACCGGCGGGACCAGGTGCAGGCTCTCCGACGCGGTCCGGCCCACGAAGCGCGCCCGCATCTGCGGGGAGATCACGATCACCTCGCGTGCCCGCGCCGGAAGCAACCCCTCGAGGCGCCGGAGGAGGGGCGCGGTGGCGCCCGCGGCCTCGTCGAGCACCAGGTTGTGCACGGTGACCACCAGCTTCGGGCCGGCGCCGGCGGCCCAGGCCACCCAGCCCGCGGTGAGCCCGTGGGCGTGGACCACGTCGGCCTCGCGCACCAGCGGCCGCAGCGACCGGGCCGCGCCGACGGCACCGGGTCCGAGCGCCACCTGCACCGCCGACAGGTTGGTGCGCAGCCCGTCGAGGACGCCGGCGGGACCGGCCGCGGTCACGGCCCACCCACGCTGCTCCAGCTCGTCGGCCAGCACCGCCACGTGGCGGCGGATGCCACCGCTGGAGGGACCCAGCACCTCGAGCACCCGGCGGCTCACCGGTCGCTCCCGCCGCGCAGCGCACCGATCATGGCGCGTGGCGAGGGCCCCCCGAAGGCGGCCGTCAGCAGGGCGAAGGAGACCAGGATGGCGCCGGCCACCGCGATGCCCCCGGCGGCGGCGACCACACGGGAGTCCAGGTCGACCAACTGGCCCAGGCCGAAACCCACCGCTGTCACCGGCACCACCGCGAGCAGCTGGGGCCGGAGCCGGCGGAGCAGGTGCGGTCGGGCGGCGATGGGGAGGCGCCCGGCCACGATGCGGGCGATCGCCACGGCCGCGAGGCTGTAGACCAGCGCGTGGACGCCCGCCAGCACCGGCACCTGCCACCGGGCGGCGGCCAGCGGGAACAGCACCATCATGGCCAGCCCGCCCACCAGGCCGGCGGCCAGGTTGACGACGGTGGGCGTGCGGGCGTCGTCGCGCGCGTAGAGGGCTCGCGCGTAGAACAACAGCAGGCCGTAGCCCACCACGCCGGGCGCGAAGCCCATCACGACCCTCGCCACCTGGTCTGCTCCAGCGCGATCGACCGCCCCGAACAGCACTGCCCGGCACAGGGCCGGGCCCGCAGCCACGAAGGCGATGGCGGCGGGGATCACGAACAGGCAGATCACCTCGGTCCCGCGTTCGACCGAACGGGCGAAGCCCTCGTGATCGCGTTGGGCGGCCTGCCGGGACATGGTGGGGAACAGCGCGGTCAGGACCGGCTGGGCGAACAGCGCGTACGGCAGCAGGAAGAACGTCCAGCCGATCTGGAGGGCCACCACACCGCCCTGGATCCGGTTGGCGAGCAGCAGCTCCACCAGGATCAGCAGCTGGGTGGACGCGAGGAACCCCGCCGCCCAGACCCCCATGCGGATGATGCGCCGGACCTCGGGGTGCCGACGGTCGAACGCAACCCGCAGCCGGAACGAGGTCCGGCGCACCGCGAGCAGGGGCAGGAGGCTGAAGCCCACCACGCCGGCGGTGGTGCCTCCGGCGAGGAACGCGATCTGGGCACCGGTGAGGTCCAGCGACGGGTCGGCCCCGTGGCGGGACCACCAGAACAGCCCGTAGGCGGTGCAGACGATCACGTTGTTGACGGCCGGGGCGATCGCCGGGACGGCGAAGCGGTGCTGGGCGTTGAGCACCCCGGTGGCCACCATGCCGGTGGCGTACATGCCCACCTGGGGCAGGAAGATCAACAGGAAGATGCTCCCCAGGCGCACCTGGTCGGCCCGCACCGCGGCGTCTGACCCGCTGAAGAGGAGCTCGGCGATCTGGTGGGCGAGCACCATGCCCACCATCGCCACGCCGAAGAGGGCCACGAGGGCCACGCCGAACACCGAGGCGGCCACGTGCTCGGCCTGCTCCTGGTCACCGCGGTCGGTGAGGCGCACGAGCGACGGGATCAGCACGGCCTGGAACGTCCCGGCGGCCATGAGCTCGAACACGACGTTCGGGATCGTGTTGGTGCTCTGGTAGGTGTTGCCCAGGAACGTGGTGCCCACGACGGCCCCCACCAGCACGATCCGCACCAGCCCGGTGGCCCGGGACACCAGGGTGAGCACCGTCATCAGGGCGGTGCTGCGAGCCAGCGACGACGAGGTGGGCGAGGTGGGGGTGGCGGCGCTCGGCCCCGCGGCTCTGCTCACGGGGGTGGCGGGACGACGGCCTGGGCGCCGTCGGCCTGGCCGTAGTGGCCGGGCTTGGCCGTGGACACCTGGTCCAGCGCGAGGACGGTGCTCACCTGGCCGCTGAAGGTCTCCACCTGGTCGACGGTGGCGTAGCGGGCCGCGAGGTCGTCGTCGGCCCGGATCGCGGCCACGGCGCTGGGCTCGGGCTCGGGGGCGTCGGGATCGGTGCGCACCGGGACGGAGGGGCTCACGACCACGGCCGGGAGCACCCCGGCGGTGACCCCGGTGGGCAGCAGGGAGATCAGGACCTCGTTGGCCGAGGCCTCGAGCCCGGACTGGGAGACGAACACGAAGCGGTAGCCGGGCACCTCCAGGAGGGGGTCGGCGCCGTCGATCTCCGGCGCCGCATCGAAGCGCAGGTACCCCCGCGCCAACAGCGTGGTGAGGACCTCGGGCTGGGTGCCATCCGGACCGATCGGTGCCGGTTGCCCGTCGGGGGCGGCCACCGTGGTGGTGGTCGTGGTGTCGGTGCCCTCGTGCGCGCCGTCGACCGCCACGCCGGCGGCGAGCAGGGCGTTGGCCAGCTGGTCGGCCACCGCGGCGCGCAGCTCGTCGACATCGGGATCCTGGAGGCCGAGATCGTCGGCCAGGTCGGCGTCGACCTCGTCGGGGAAGGCCAGCTTGTCGCTGAGCACGAGACTGCCGCGCAGGTCGGCACCGGTGGCGGCCAGCACCTCCTCCACCGTGTCGACCGTGTCTCCGTCGACCCCGGCCGCCACCACCGCGATCACGGGCACGTCGACCAACCGCTCGGCCAGGAGCTGCGGGCCCCCCGACGCCAGCAGCTCGCGGTCGCGGGCCTGGGCGTCGTCGACCTGGCGCTTCAGGCGGTCGTTCTCGGCGTCGGTGGCGCGGATCCGCGCTTCGGCGCTGCTGATGTTCCGATCCAGGAGGTCGACCGTGTACCGGTCGAGGAACGTGCTGCCGAGCGCCGTGCCGATCCCGAGCGCGAGGAAGACCGCCGTGATCGACACGATGTGGTAGCGGAAGTTGATCATCGGTGCGGGTCTCTCTCGGCGTGGGTCAGCGCACGGACAGCAGCAGGCCGCGCACCACGGTGCGGATGGGATCGCTCACCGCGCTGATGATGGCCAGCGTGATGATGGCAGCCACCACCAGCGGGATGAGGTCGCGCTTGCGGACGCGGTTGTCGTAGAGCCGGTTGACACCCTTGGCGTCGACCAGGATCGGGCCCACCTTCATGCGGACCAGGAACGTGGAGGCCATGCCGGCACGACCCTTGTCGAGGAAGTCGACCATCGAGGAGTGCGTCCCCACGGCCACGATGAGGTCCGCTCCGCGCTCGAAAGCCACCAGCATGGCGATGTCCTCGGAGGTGCCGGTGGACGCGAACACCACGTAGGGCACGCCCAGCTCCTCGAGCAGCTCGGCGCCCGGGGCCCGCCCGTCGGTGTAGCCGTGGACCACCAGCGCCGCCCCGCACCGGAGCGCGCTGGGGCTCACCGAGTCCATGTCGCCGATGATCACGTCGGGCTGGTAGCCGAGCTCGAGCAGGGCATCGGCACCGCCATCGACCCCGATGAGGAGGGGCTTCTGCTCCTTCAGGTACCCGCTGCGACGAAGGAGGTCGAGGTCCTTCTTGTAGTCGACGCCGCGCACCACCACGAGCACGTGGCGGCCCCGGAAGTCCACCGGGATGTCGGGCAGGTCGGGCTGGTCGATCAGGAGGTGGCCCTCGCGCTGGATGTAGTTCAGCGTGTTCTCGGCGAAGCGCTGGAGCTCGTCGCCCATGTTGAGCCGCGAGACCTCCAGGACTTCGCCGAAGGTGGCCAGGTCCTGGCGCGTGCCCCGGGCCACCGGCTGGCCCTCGACGAGGAGGGTGTCGCCGGCGATGGTGACCACCTGCCCGTCGACCACCTGGTCCATGACCTCCGAGCCCACGCCGTCGAGCACCGCCACCCCGGCCACCGGCAGCAGCAGCGGACCGGAGTTGGGGTAGCGGCCCGAGATGCAGGCATCGGCGTTGACCACCGCCACGATGCCCGCCGACAGCAGGCTCTCGGTGGCCACGGTGTCGAGGTCCTCGTGGTCGATCACCGCGATCTCGCCGGGCAGGATCGTCTTGGCCAGGTCCTTGGTGCGGCGACCGATCCGGGCGACCCCTGTCACCTCGGGCCACGGCTCGGTGGGCAGCGACGGCTGCTCGGTGGTCTGATCCTCCGCCATCAGCCCCTCCCATCGGCGGTCGACGGGGCCATCATCGTCCCCGCTCGGCGGCGGCGCTGGCCAACAGCTCGGCGGCCGCCTCCCGCGTGGTCTCCGAGTCCGGTGAGCCCGACAACATCCGCGACAGCTCCACCACCCGTCCGGGGCCGTCGAGCGCGGCCACCGACGACACGGTGGTGCGCCCCCGCACGGCTTTGCTCACGTGCACCTGGTGGTCGGCGAACGCCGCCACCTGGGGCAGGTGGGTGA
>CAZIVZ010000131.1:0-8535 GCA_964542495.1 uncultured Aquihabitans sp. | reverse complement strand
CTGGGCATCGTGGCCCCGTCGATCGTCGACTACGGCACCCCCGAGCAGGTGGCGCAGTACGCCCTGCCGATCCTGCGGGGCGAGGCCACCGCGTGCCTGGGCATGAGCGAGCCCGACGCCGGCAGCGACCTGGCGTCGCTCAAGACCCGGGCCGTCCTCCACGAGGACGCCGGCGAGGCCGGCGAGTGGGTGATCGACGGGCAGAAGGTGTGGACCTCGGGGGCGAACTACGCCGACTTCTGCTTCCTCTTCTGTCGCACCGAGCCCGACGAGCCCAAGCACCGGGGCATCTCGATCCTGCTGGTGCCCATGGACGCGCCGGGCATCACGGTGCGGCCGCTCCCGGAGATCGTGCACCCCGAGGACCCCGACCTGAACGAGGTGTTCTTCGACGGGGTGCGGGTGCCGGCCACCAACCTGGTGGGCAAGCGGGGCGAGGGCTGGGCCATGGCCAACGGGTCCCTCGCCCACGAGCGGGGCATGGTGTGGGTCGGTGCGGTGATGGGGGTCGAGGAGTCGCTGGAGCGCTTGCTCGCCGAGGCGCCGGCCCTGCTCGCCGCCATGGGTCCGGCGGAGCGGGCCCTCGCCGTCGACCAGATCGTGCAGATCGCCATCGACACCCAGGCGGCGCGCTGCCTGGGCGAGCGCGGGTTCGCCAAGCTGGCCCGGGGCGGCACCGCACCGGAGCAGGCGCTGATGAAGCTCTTCGCCAGCGACTGCCGCCAGCGGGTGGCCCGCGTCGCCGCCGACGTCCAGGGGGCCGACGCCCTCGAGGTGGGCCGCGTGTCCAACGACGGGCACCTGGCGGTGGACGAGCCGCGGGGCACCTGGCTCGAGCAGTACTTCCACTCGTTCGCCAACACCATCTCCGCCGGCACCTCGGAGATCCAGCGCAACATCATCGCCGAGCGCGTGCTCGGCCTGCCCCGAGGGTGACCGTGCGCTTCCACGTCACCCACCCCCTCGTCACCCACCCCTACCACCCGGACCTGGTGACCGGCCCCGGCGTGGTGGCGCTGGCCCGCGCCGCCGAGGACGCCGGGTTCGACGGCTACGGCTTCACCGACCACCCGGCACCCTCTCAGCGGTGGTTGGACCAGGGTGGCCACGACGCGCTGGATCCGTTCGTGGCCCTCGGCTTCGTGGCCGCCGCCACCACCACGCTGCGGCTGATCCCCAACATCGTGGTGCTGCCCTACCGGAACCCCTTCGTGGTGGCCAAGGCCGGCGCCACGTTGGACGTCTTGTCCGGCGGACGGTTCACCCTCGCCACGGGGGTCGGCTACCTGGAGGCGGAGTACGCCGCGCTCGGGGTCGACCACGCCGAGCGGGCAGCGCTGTTCGACGAGGCGCTCGACGTGCTCGTGGCGGTGTGGACCGCCGACGACGTGTCGTTCGCCGGCCGCCACTTCCAGGCGTCGGGGATCACCGCGCACCCGCGGCCGGTGGCCCGTCCCCACCCGCCCATCTGGGTGGGCGGCAACAGCGCCGCGGCGCGGCGTCGGGTGGCCGAGCGCGGTGATGGCTGGGCGCCGTTCGCGGCGCCGCGGGGCATGGCCCGGTTCGTGGGCACCGCCCCGCTCGACGGCGGCGACCTCCTGGTGGCGGGCATCGGCGACCTGCACCGCCGGCTGGAGCACGTCGGGCGGGACCCGGCATCGGTGGACATCTCGTTCTCGTGCGCGGCCGGCGGGGCTCCGGGCTCGGACGGCTTCGACGCCGAGGCGCACCTGGAGGGCCTCGACGCACTGGCGGCGCTGGGGGTGACGTGGGTGCAGGTCGGCCTCCCCGGCGACTCGCCCGAACGGGCGCTCGACGCCGTGGCCCGCTACGGCGAGCAGGTCATCGCCCCGCACCGGGCGGGTGCCAAGCGCTGACCGCCTTTGCATCTGTGAAGGTGGCAGCACTTGTGGCGGCTCCGCGACGTCAATTGCTATCGCCTCGGACCCGCTCCGTGGCTCGCCGGCCGGTCGCTTGTCGCTTGTCGCTCCGAGGTGGGCGATCACGACGATCGCGCCAGGCCTTCTACTGGTTGTTCGAGCGGCCGGTCAGGTCCGGGCGGGGAGGTGCAACGCGGCTCGGCCGGCCTTCTGGAGGGCCAACCCGATGAGCAAGCCGACGCCGACGTTCAGGCAGGCCAGGGCGGTGCCGCCCAGCACGTCGTTCACCAGCAGCCCCCACCCGGTCGAGGCGAGTAGCACCACGGCCACTCCGGTGAGCAGCCCGACCCGCCCGGGTCTGATGACCAGTCCGGTGGCCAGCCCCACCAGGATGATCGTCGGGATCATGTCGTCCAGCTTGTCATGTGCTGGCGTCCGAGGGGTCGTGGGCTCGTGGCCTTCTCGTGGCGAAGGCCAGGGCGCGGCGCCGGGCCTGTGCGTACAGTCCCGGCCATGACGAGCTGGAACCACGTGGGCCTCTGCGTAGCCGACCTCGACCGGTCGATCCGCTTCTACGTCGACGCGCTGGGCTTCCGGGAGCGGAACCGGCTGGAGATCCATGACGGGGTGGCGTCCAGGCTCCTGCGGGTGCCCGAACCGGTGGGTCTCACCGCGGTGTACCTCACCCTCGGCGACGCCGTGCTCGAGCTGTTGCACTTCTCCCGGCCCGGCGACGAGGAGGCCCGGGAGCGGCCCTTCACCGAGCCCGGCCTGACCCACGTGTCGCTCACCGTCGACGACGTGGCCGCCACCTGCGACCTGGTCCGCCAGCACGGCGGCGAGGTCCTGGCCGACACCGACGTGGGTGGCTTCGCCATCTTGGTGCGCGACCCCGACGGCCAGGTGGTCGAGCTGCTCCCGCCCGGTGCCCTCGGGTAGCGGTCAGCCACGGGGCCCATGCCGTGCTTGCTGGGTCGGCTCGCCTATCGGCTCGCCTCCTCAGCACGACCGACTCATCCGATCGAGCGCAGGGTGGCCTCGATCTCGCTCGTGAGGAGGTACAGGTCGGGTTCGGCACCCGAGGGGTCGAAGGGATGGAACCCGAGCCGTTCCCACCAGGAGCGGGCCGCCGCATCGATCGCGCTCACCACGACGGCCCGGCACGCCGCTCGCTCGTTGAGGTCGACCGCGGTGGCGAGCACGTGGGCGACCAGGGCGGTGCCCACCCCCCGCCCGGCAGCACGCTGATCGACCGCGAGGCGTCCGATCAGCAGGGCGGGCACGGGGTCTGGAGCGTGCTTCGTCATCGACCGAGGCGCGCTGCTGCGATCGATGCCCGTCATGGCCAGGCTCACATAGGCGACCACGGCCATGTCGGCGTCGGCGATGACCCAGGTGGCTGCGGTGTTCTGCCTGCGGTTCTGCGCCGAGTACCGCCGCAGCCAGGTGTCGAGCTCGTCGGAGCCGGAATCGAAGCCCGAGCGATCGTGGAGCCTGGGGTCGAGTGGCGCCGGCCGGCGGAGCTCAGTCAAGCCAGCGGAAGGCCCGGGGCCGATCGAGTGCCGTCGCCAGGCGCTGGTTGACGCCGGCCGGCGCCTGGAGCGCGTCGGAGAACGCCGCAGCGGCATCGGGACCGAGCTCGATGAGCTGGCGGTCGGCGAGGACCTCGGCTGCCTGGGCGGCGGCCGACTGCAGCACGAACGCCGAGACCGAGACGTGTGATGCCGCCGCGGCGCGCTCCAGCAGACGCTTCTCGGCTGGATCCACGCGGATCTGGAGGCGCTCGTCCTTCGTCATCGACATGGCATCACCTTGGCAGTACGCCCTGGCCGTCGTCAAGGGTGGGGGCCTTCGCCCGCCCCGGCATACGGCTACCGGCCGGGGAGGTCGCGCTTGACCACCTTGCCGGTGGCGTTGCGGGGGAGCTCGTCGAGGAACGTCCAGGTGCGGGGGACCTTGTAGTCGCTGAGGCGCTCGGCGCAGAACGCCCGCAGCTCGTCGCCGGTGGCCTCGGCGTCGGGGGCCAGCACCACCCACGCGGCCACGTCCTCGCCCAACACGGCGTGGGGCACGGCTGCCACCGCCGCCTCCTGCACGGCGGGGTGCTCGTAGAGCACCGACTCCACGTCGGTGGCGTGCACGTTGTTGCCGCCGCGGATGATCACGTCCTTCTCGCGGCCTCGCAGGTACAGGAAGCCGTCCTCGTCGAGCTCGGCGAGGTCGCCGGTGTGCAGCCAGCCGTCCTGCCAGGTGCGGGCGGTGGCCTCGGGGTCCCGGAAGTACTCGCGCTCGCGCCCGGGGTTGCGCACCAACAGCTCGCCCACGTGGCCCGGCGCCAGCTCGTCACCAGCGGGGTCGACGATGCGGAACTGCACGGGCGGCACCGGCATGCCCACCGACCCCACCCGCTTGTCGACCTGGTCGGGCGGCATGACGCAGTACGCGGGTCCGGCCTCGGTCATGCCCCACGAGTTCGACACCATGGCCTGGGGGAGCTTGGCGCGCAGGGCGTCGAACGTGGTGGGTGCCAGCGGCGCGCTGCCGAGCGGGCACAGGGTGATCGACGACAGGTCGGCGGACTCGAAGCGGGGGCTGGCCAGCAGGAGCTCGGCCATGGCCGGCACCAGGAACGTGGCCGACGGTCGCCGCTGCTCGACGGCGTCGAACCAGGCGTCGACGTCGAAGCGAGGCAGGTACAGCAGTGTGAGGCCCAGCTTCATCGGGTTGTAGGCCGACGCGATGCCGGCGAAGGTGAACATGGGCGAGGCGTGCAGCCAGCCCGAGCCGCTCCAGCGGGGGAGGCCGTTGGGCACCAGGGCGATGTTGCCGTGGCGCACCACCACCCCCTTGGGCCGGCCGGTGGTGCCCGAGGTGTACATGATGTCGGCCACGTCGCCGCCGCCGACGGGTACCTGGAACGTGGAGTCATCGTCGTCGGTGGCGTCGTCCCAGGCCACCAGGCCCTCGGTGCCGGCGTCGATCGGACCGGTGGTGACCACGGTGCGCAGCTCGGGCAGGTCCGCCCGGGCGGCGAGCAGCGCCGGCAGGGTGGTCGTGCCCGTGAGCGCGACGGTGGCGCCGGCGTGGCCGAGCACGAACGCCAGCTCGCGTGCCACCAGGCGGGTGCTGGTGGGCACCGCCGCCGCGCCCACCTTGTGCACGGCGGCGTAGGCGACCAGGAACCGATCGGGCTCGTCGGGCGGGACATGGATGGCCACCCGGTCGCCCTTGGCCACGCCGCTCGCGACCAGCCACCGCGCCAGGCGGTTCGAGCGCCGCTCCCACTCGGCGAACGTGAGGTGCTCCTCGGTGGCCACGTTGGTGAACGCCACCTCGTCGGGGTGGTGGTCGGCCATGAGCCGGAGCTGGTCGGGGAGCAGGTCGGCCATGGTCGCTCAGCGGGTGGGCTCGGGGTCGCGCGGCAGGCCGAGGAGCCGCTCGCCGATCACGTTGCGCTGGATCTCGCTGGTGCCCCCCGCGATGGTGAGGCAGCGGTTGGCGAGGAAGCCGAACGTCCACTGGCTCGCCGCGCCCGCGGCGGTGGTGGCGCCCTCCGGCCCGAGGAGGCAGAGCCCGGCCTCCTGGGTGCGCTGGTCGTGCTCGACGCCCAGCAGCTTGCGGACGCTGGCCTCGGGGCCGGGCTGGGCGCCCGACAGGGATCGCGCCGTGGTCCGCAGGCCCATCACCGCGAGGGCGTGGGCCTCGGCCACCAGGGCGCCGAGCTCGTCCAGCACGAGCGGATCGTCGCCGGCGCGGGCACCCGAGGCGATGCGCTCCGCCACCAGGGCCACCAGCGCCTCGATCCCGCCGCCGAACGACGAGCCGCTGCCCATCGACACCCGCTCGTTGGCGAGGGTGGTGCGGGCGAGGGGCCAGCCGCCGTCGACCTCGCCGATCACGCAGTCGTCGGGCACGAACACGTCGTCGAGGAAGACCTCGTTGAACATCTCGAGCCCGGTGAGCTCCCGCAGGGGTCGGATGTCGATGCCGGGGGTCGCCATGTCGACCACCAGGTAGGTGATGCCCTGGTGCTTGGGCGCCGTGGGGTTCGTGCGAGCGAGGCAGATGCCCCAGTTCGCCTCCCGGGCCGCGGTGGTCCACACCTTCTGGCCGTTGAGCAGCCACCCACCGTCGGTGCGGGTGGCGGCGGTGGCGAGGGCGGCGAGGTCCGAGCCCGCCTCGGGCTCGCTGAAGAGCTGGCACCAGGCGATCTCGCCGTGGAGCGTGGGGCGGACCCACCGCTCCTGCTGCTCAGGCGTGCCGTGGGCGGCGATCGTGGGCGCGGCCCACGCGCCCACCTGGAGGTGCGGCGCCCGCACCTTGGCTCGGCGCAGCTCCTGGTCGATGACCACCTGCTCCACCGCGCCCGCACCGCGCCCCCAGGGAACGGGCCAGTGGGGGACGATCAGCCCGGCGTCGGCCAAGGCGGCGCGGCGCTCGGTCTTGGGGAGGGCGGCGACGGAGTCGACCGTGTCGGCCACCGCGGCGCGCAGCGCCTCGGCCTCGGGCGGCAGGTCGAGGGTGAGGTGTCGGCGGGTGCCGGCCAGCGCCTGCCGGGCGAGGGCCGTGCGCCAGCGGTGCGGGCCGCCGAACAGCTGGCGCAGGGCGACGGCGCGGCGCAGGTAGAGGTGGGCGTCGTGCTCCCACGTGAAGCCGATGCCCCCGAGCACCTGGATGGCGTCCTTGGCATCGTCGACGAACGCGTCGAGCGCGAGCGCGCCGGCGGTGGCCACCGCCACCTGGGCCGACGGTCCCCACGGATCGGGCCCGTCCAGCGCGGCGGCGGCGTCCCACACCGCGGCCCGGGCCGCCTCGAGCCGCACCAGCATGTCCGCACAGCGGTGCTTCACCCCCTGGAACTGGCCGATCGGGCGGCCGAACTGGCGGCGCTGGCGAGCCCAGTCGGCCGCCGTGTCCACGCACCAGCCGGCCCCGCCCACGGCCTCGGCCGCCGCCAGCACGATGCCGATGGCCTCCACCTGGGCGGTGGTGATCCCGGGCAGCGGGGTTCCCGGTTCGTCGACCCGGACCGCGGCCAGGGCACCCGTGCCGTCGAGGGCGGGGGTCGCTTCGATGGTGAAGGCGGTTGCGGGGGCGAGCGACCAGCTGTCGGGAGCGGCGCCGGGGAAGACGAGCGATTCGGCGGCGGCGGCCCCGAGGGTCGGCCCACCCGATGCGGTGGCCACCGCAGCCGGCCCGGCGATGTCGATGCTCGCGAGGCCGGCCACGGCTCGGGCCCACGCCGTCGACAGGATCGGCCCCGGCGCCATGGCCCGGCCCAGCCCCTCCAGCACGATGGCCAGCTCGGAGAAGCCCAGCCCGTCGGCGGGGGAGTGGGTGAGCCAGCCCAGCCCGTCGAGCTCGGACCAGAACGGCGGCAGCTCGCCGGCGCGTCCCTCGGCGGCCGCTCGGGCCGCCGCCGGCGGGCACTGCTGCGCGGCGAACCGGCCCACGGAACCGGCCAGCAGCTCGTGCTCGTCGCCGATGGCCAAGCTCACCCGTGCCGCCCTCCATCCCTCATCTAACGGTCGTGTCACTCTAGCGGTGAGCCGCTGCGCCGAAGGTTCGTGCACCTGAGCCGCGTGGAGCGGCTCGAGTGCACGAACCTCGGTGGGAGGGTCGCGTCGCCGTAAGGTGACGTGACTGTCAGAAAGCTGGAGGGACGCGTGCGATGGCTGGGTTGTGCGAGGGGCGGGTGGCGATCGTGACGGGGGCGGGCCGGGGGATCGGTCGGGAGCACGCGCTGATGCTGGCGTCGGAGGGGGCGGCGGTGGTGGTCAACGACCTCGGGGCCCAGCCCGACGGCCGCGGCGCCGACGCCGGACCCGCCAACGAGGTGGTGGCCGAGATCGAGGCCAGGGGCGGTGCCGCGATCGTCAACGGCTCCGACGTGACCGACTTCGGGGAGGCCGAGGCCATGGTGGCCCAAGCGGTGGAGACCTTCGGGCGCCTCGACATCCTCGTCAACAACGCCGGGATCCTGCGGGACAAGGTGATCTTCTCCATGGGGGAGGAGGACTGGGACGACGTGGTGGCCGTCCACCTGAAGGGCCACTTCTGCCCGACGCGCCACGCCGCCGCGTACTGGCGCTCGCAGGCCAAGGCTGGCGCGGAGGTCGACGCCCGCATCATCAACACGGCTTCGCCCTCGGGCCTCTACGGCAACGTGGGCCAGGCCAACTACGGCGCGGCCAAGGCCGGCATCGCCGGCTTCACGATGGTCTGCGCGCTGGAGCTGGGCCGCATCGGCGTGACCGCCAACTGCCTGGCCCCCACCGCCCTCACCCGGCTGGTGGCGCCGCTGATGGGCGGCGAGGAGAACATCTCCGACGACGTGCGCGAGCGCCTGTCGCCCAGGTGGGTGGCGACGGTGGCCGCGTGGCTGGCCAGCCCGGAGGCACGCCATGTGACCGGGCGGGTCTTCGACGTGCGGGGCGACACCATCGCCGTGGCCGAGGGCTGGCACCGCGGTCCCGAGGGCACCAACCCGGGCGACCCCGCAGGCGCCGGCGAGGTGATCGAGCACCTGCTCGCCTCGGCCCGCCCCAACGGCGACCTCGACGGCCGCGACGACCCCGAACGGTTCTGAGGTGGGCGCCCCGATCGCCGGTTCCACGGTGCTGCTGACCGGCGCGTCGTCGGGCATCGGCGCCGC
>CAZIVZ010000130.1:0-8552 GCA_964542495.1 uncultured Aquihabitans sp. | reverse complement strand
GGTGTTCGGGCTCGATGTCGCCGTCGGCGGGCACGGCCACCACCTCGGCTCGTCCCTCGTCGACGTCGAGCGCACCGAGGGCCTCGGCCGCCCGCGCCGGGGCGTCGGGGTCGCCCGACGTGTCGAACAGCCAGGCCCGGCGGCCGCGCAGGTCGTGGGCCTCGAGGTACGCGCCGAGGAACAGCCCCTCGCCGCTGCGACCCGATCCGATCGACACCACGTCGCCCAGCACGTAGTCGGACCGGACGGTGTCGAGGTCGGCCTCGAGGGCGTCGAGGGACCCGGCGGGCGCGTCGGCCAGGGCCGGGTTGGCCCGCACCTGGCCGAGGTAGCGCCGGGCCACGCGGCCCACCGCCGCCTCCCGGTCGTAATAGACCTTGTGCTGGAAGATCAGCTGGTCGATCCGGATGTCCTCGGCCACCTGGAGCAGGGCGTCCTTGCCCTCGGGGCTCTCGAGGTGGTCGAGCGCGGCGCGCAGGGCGGGGTTGGCGTCGAGGCGGGGCTCCTCCACCGCGATCGCCAGGCCGAAGTAGACCGGCAGCACCACCACGCGCATCGGTTCGTCGTGCTCGGCCACGAAGTCGTCCAGCGCGGTCCGCACGCCGTTGCGCCGGCCGCCCTCGGTGTTGGCGTTGGCCAGCGTGGGGTTCAGCCCGGCGCCGTAGGGCACCACCCACACCTTGCCGGGCTCCATGCCCTTGCGGCTCCACTCCCGGCGGAACTCCTCGGGGATGGTGTCGGGGTCGTAGTAGAGGTCGCGCCGGCCGTAGGGCCACCCGACGTCGTGGAGGATCAGCACGGGCAGCGGGGCACCGGCGGCCCGGGCCCCCTGGCGCAGCAGCCGGAGCTCGTTGTAGACCGTGTACCAGTTGTGGTCCCCGTCGACGAGGGCGGCGTCCATGGGCGGCAGATCGCCGAGCACGTCGAGGCTCAGGGCCCGGTGGAAGACGTACTGGCCGGCGAACTCGGCCTCGTGCTCGGCCGGGTCGAAGTCGGGCAGCGGGTCGATCACGTGGAGCACGGTCTCGGGACCGAGCCGGTCGATGATCTGGCGGGTGTTCTCACCCCGGAGAGCGCCGATCTCCACGATCTTGCGGGCACCGGCCGCCTCCAGCACCGGTGCCACCGCCACCTCCCACAGCGGGAACATGTCTCGCTCGCTCCTTCAGCCCTCGGCGACCAGACCGCCGGCTGGGACCCTAGATGGTCTGTTCCGACGGGGTGTCTCGTGCTGCGGCGAGCGCAAGGTGGAGGTCGGCCACCACGGTGTGGTGCTGGGCCATGGCCCGCACCCGGATGCCCTCGCCGAGCTCCAGCAACGCCAGACGACCCTCGGCGCTCTCGAGGTGGTCGAGCGCGCCGGCCAGGTCGGGCTGGCGGGCCAGGCGCTCTTCCTCGGCCACGATGGCCAGGCCGAAGTAGAGGGGCAGCAGCACCGTGCGCACCGGACGATCGTGGCCGGCGATCCAGTCGTCCAGGGCGGTGCGCACCCCGTTGCGGGGACCGCCCTCGTGTTCGGCGTTCCAGAGGCCGGCGCTCATGCCGCCGTCGGCCACGAGGTCCGAGCGGCCCGGTCGCATGCCGGCCCGGCGGTGCGGGTGGCGGAACTCGGCCGGGATGGTCTCGGGCGCGTAGTAGAGGTCGCGCCGGCCGTAGGGCCAGCCCACGTCGTGCAGCACCAGCAGCGGGAGCGGCGCCTGGTGGCGGCGCGCGCCCTCGGAGAGCAGCCGGAGCTCGTTGAAGACCGTGTACCAGTTGTGGTCGCCGTCGATCAGAGCCGCGTCCATGGGCGGGAGGTCCCCCAGCACGTCGAGGCTCCGGGCCCGGTGGAACACGTACCGGCCCGGGTGGTCACGCTCGTGGTCCGACGGATCGAAGCCCGGGACGGGGTCGATCACGTGCAGCAGCGAGCCCGGCCCCAACGTCTCGAGGATCTCGCGGGTGTTGTCGCCGCGCAGCGCACCGATCTCCACCACCCGGCGCGCCTCGGCCGCGGCCAGCACCGGTGCCAGCACCGGCTTCCAGAACGGGAACACTCAGAGCACCACGGGCTCGTGGCGGGTCGGGTACGACGACGGCGCCACGAACCACGACTCGATGGCGTAGCGGGTGGTCAGGTCGAGGCCGACGGTGGTGCGGTGCGGCAGCAGCTCGTCGAAGAAGATGGCGTCGCCAGGGGCGAACACCGGGCTGAGCACCGGGGCGCCGTCCGCCGCCTCGTGGACGGCGGCCTCGGTGAGCGACCACGGGAACGCGGCGTCGTCGGGGCTGGGAAGGATGGCCGGGAACCGCCGGGCCACCAGGTCGATGGCCGGACGGCCGGTGCCCGGCCCGCAGTGCGACAGCGAGATCCAGCAGTCGACGGTGCGAATGCCCTCACCCAGGAACGCACCGTCCTGGTGGTAGTCGCGGCCGATCTTGCCCGACGGCGAACGTCGCAGAACCCACTTGTTGGCGATCATCGACGGCCGCTCGCCGAGGTAGCCCGTGACCACGGCGGCGATGCCGGTGCGGGCGAAGACGGCGGCCAGCTCCCGCAGGGCGGTGGGCGAGTCGACGGTGCGCACGAACCCCTCGGCCCCGAAGCCCTTCGCCCGGGTCTGCCCCACCTCGAAGGGCACGAACGCCGGATCCACGCCCTCGGCCGACCCCTGCTCCTCGGCCTGCTCCCGGGCCGCGAACGCCCGGTCGATGTGGTCGCGGAACCGGACGACCTCGTCGGCGTCGAGCACCCCGTCGACCCGCAGGCACCCGTGGTGGGTGAGCGCGCCACCGAGCAGGTCAGCGGTGAGGTCCCCCAGCGCGACCGACGGGATGCCCTGCTCGGAGGGGAACGGGTCGGCGAACGAGGCCGGCCAGCCCGGGCGCCCAGGTCGGCGGTCCAGCTCGGCGAAGGCGGCGTGGCGGAGCGCGACGAGGGCCCGGTCGAGGCGCGGGTCGGCGGCCACGCGGCCCTCGTCGATGCGGGCGTTGATGCGATCGAGCTCGGCGAGCGCCCGGCCCTCTCGGACCGCAGCCTCGGCCGACGCCACGAGTTGCTCGACCTCTGGGCGGTCTGAGGAGGGTTGCACGGCAGCAGAGTACGCGAGCACCTAGCGTTCCGGCCCGATCGACGTGTCGTACGAGGGGTTGGGTGGCTGGTGTTCCCGTTCTGGGAGAAGGTGGTGGCGCCGGTGCTCGAGGCGGCGGGGGCTCGACGGGTCGTGGAGATCGGCGCCCTGCGCGGTGAGCAGACCCGGTTGATCCTCGATCGGCTCGGCCCGGACGCCGAGCTGCACGTGATCGACCCGGTCCCCGAGTTCGACCCCGAGGCCCACCGCGAGCGCTTCGGCCCCCGGTACGTGTTCCACCGAGCGCTCAGCCTCGACGTGCTGGGCACCCTCCCGCCCATGGACGCCGCCCTCGTCGACGGGGACCACAACTGGTACACGGTCCTCAACGAGCTGCGCCTGCTCGGGCAGGTCGCCCGGGACCACGACGCACCCCTGCCCGTGCTCGTGCTGCACGACGTGGGCTGGCCCTACGGGCGCCGGGACCTCTACTACGACCCCGAGAACGTGCCCGCCGAGCACCGCCAGCCCTGGGACCACCAGGGCGTGCGCCCCGGGAACCCCGGACTGGTCGGTGGCGGCGGCCTCAACCCCACCATGGCCAACGCCCGCCAGGAGGGAGGGCCCTGCAACGGCGTGCGCACCGCCCTCGACGACTTCGTGGCCGAATGGGACCAGCCCCTGCGCCAGGTGATCCTGCCCGTGTACTTCGGGCTGGCCATCGTGGTGGAAGAGGCCCGCCTGGCCCGCCAACCCGAGCTCGCCGCCGTGCTGGACCACCTCGAGAGCCCGGCGGGAAAGGACCTCCTGATCGAGCTGGCCGAGGCCATGCGCATCGAGGCCATGATCTTCCAGCACCGGATCTACTTCCAGAACGAGGCCACCATCGAGGGCCTGGCCGAGCGCTACCTCGACAGCGTGGTGCGGGGCCTGGTCGACGAGCACTACCTCGAGAACGAGATCCGCCTGGCCCACCTGGCCGACGCCATCACCCGCCCCAAGCCGGTGGAGCTCCCCCGCCTGCGCGACCCGCAGCGCCACGACCAGGAGGCGCTCGAACGGCTCCGCCACCAGCGCCGAACCGGCGAAGCCCCCGCCGAGGGGCCCCTGCCCACCGGCTACGCCTACGCACCCGCCGGCCGGCCCGGGCTCGAGGCGCTCCAGGCGAGCCTCGACCAGGTGCGCAGCCACCACGTCGCCGGCCACCTGGTGAGCTGCGGCGAGGGACGCGGCGGCGCCGGCATCTTCCTGCGGGCCTACCTCTCGGCCTACGACCTGACCGGCCGGGACGTGTGGCTGGCCGGCCGGTGGCGTGCCGCGGCCGACGGCCGCACCACCTTCACCGAGGCCGACGGCCTGGCCGGGCTCCGGCCCGACCTCAACCTCATCCGCGACGGGTTCGACCGCTTCGGCGTGCTCGACGACCGCACCCACTTCCTCCAGGGCGACCCGGCGGCCACGTTGCCCGACGCCCCGGTGGACGAGATCGCCCTCCTGCACCTGGGCGCCGAGCTGGGCGCGTCGGCCCGGACCGTGCTGGACCACCTCTACCCGCGCCTCTCGGTGGACGGCGACGTGGTGGTGGAGGGCGCCGACCCCGAGACCCTGGCCGCGGTCGAGGCCTACCGCCACGCGCACGGGATCACCGCACCGGCGCGCCGCGTGGGCCCGGCCGGGCTCACCTGGCGCAAGGCGTCGAGCGCTCCCCCCAGCCCCGCTCCGGCCGAGCCGGCAACCCGGGCCGGGGCCGCCCGGGCGCCGCTGGCCATGCCGGCCGCCTCGGGGGCGAAGGACCTCTCCGTCGTCGTGGTGTTCTACGACATGGCCCGCGAAGCGCCCCGAACGCTGCACGCCCTCTCGCGTGCCTACCAGCAGGGCGTGGACGACCTCGACTACGAGGTGGTCGTGGTGGAGAACGGCTCGGCCCCAGACCAGCGCCTGGGGGCGGAGCTGGTGGCCGGCTTCGGACCCGAGTTCCGCTACCTCGACCTGGGTGCCGAGGCCACGCCCACCCCGGCCACCGCGCTCAACCGCGGCATCGCCGCGTCGGTCGGGCACGCCGTGGCCCTCATGGTCGACGGCGCCCACCTGCTCACGCCGGGCGTGCTGCGCCAGGCCATGGTCGGCCTGGCCGCCTACGCGCCGGCGGTGGTGGCCGTGCAGCCGTGGTACCTCGGGCCCGGCCAACAGGGCGAGGTGATGCGCTCGGGCTACGACCAGGCCACCGAGGACGCGCTGCTGACCAAGGTGGGGTGGCCGGCCAACGGCTACGGCCTGTTCGACATCAGCCACTTCCAGGGCGACCGCGACTGGCTCGACGGCCTGTGGGAGAGCAACTGCCTGGTCGTCCCGCGCGCCCGTCTCGAACAGGTGGGCGGCTTCGACGAGGGGTTCCACAACGCGGGCGGCGGCTTCACCAACCTCGACCTCTACGAGCGCCTCGCCGCCGGCCCGGAGACCACGCTCGTCAGCGTGCTGGGCGAGGGGTCGTTCCACCAGGTCCACGGCGGCACCACCACCAACCAGGTCGACCCGGCCGAGCGCCGTCAGCGGGTGTTCTCCTACGCCGAGCGCTACGCCGAGCTGCGGGGAAGGCCCTACACCGGCCCCGAGAAGCAGATCCACTACGTGGGCTCGTTCCACGGCGACGCCGCCCGCCGCACCCGGGCGCGTCGCATGACCGGCGCCGCCTTCGACGTCGACCCCGCACTCGAGGGCGTCGGCGGGCCCGCCGCCAAGGCGGTGCCCATGCCCGACGACCTGCGCGACGCGTTCGTGGCCGCCTACTGGCGGAGCCTGGCGTGGCGGACCACCACCTGGCACGGCGCTCGGGCCTGGAACGCCCCCACCGACCTGCTCACCTACCAGGACCTGGTGTTCGAGGTGCGGCCCGACGTGGTCATCGAGACCGGCACCCGCCATGGCGGCCGGGCTCTGTTCTTCGCGGAGCTGATGGACCTGATCGGACACGGCCAGGTGATCTCGATCGACAGCCGCCCGCCCGAGGATCGCCCCGAGCACCCCCGCATCACCTACCTGGCCGGCCGGGCCCACGACGACGAGGTGGTGGAGCAGGTGCGGGCCCTGGCCGGCCCCGACGCGCGCGGCCTGGTGGTGCTGGGCACGCGGGGGGCGCAGCGGCGCATGCACGCCGAGTTCGAGGCCTACGCGCCGTTCGTGCCGGTCGGCTCGTACGTGGTGATGGAGCACACGATCCTGAACGGCCGGCCCGTCGACGCGTCCAACGGACCCGGGCCCTTCGAGGCGGTCCGTCGGATCCTCAACCTCCGCGGCGACTTCATGGCCGACGACACCCGCGAGCAGCACGGCCTCACCTTCAACCCCGGCGGCTACCTGAAGCGGGTGTCGTGACGCGGCCGAAGGTCTTCGGGATCGGCCTCAACAAGACCGGCACGATCTCGCTGCACCACGCCCTCGAGCAGCTCGGCTACCGCAGCCTCCACTGGGGCGGCCCCGAGGTGCGCCGGGTGGTGGAGGCCAACGCCGAGGCCGGCCGCCCGCTGCTCGCCGGCATCGACGAGCACGACGCGTTCTCCGACATCCTCGCCCTGTCGGAGCGCTTCGACCTGCTCGACCACCAGTACCCGGGCAGCCGGTTCGTGCTCACCACCCGGCCGGTGGACGACTGGATCGAGAGCCGGCGCAAGCACGTACTGCGCAACCGGGAGCGGGCCCAGCGCGGCGAGTACGCCGGCACGTTCCTCGAGATCGAGCCCGACGCGTGGCGCGCCGAGTTCGAGGCGCACCACCAGCGCGTGGCCGACCACTTCGCGGGCCGCCAGGACCTGCTCGTGCTGCGCATCGCGGCGGGCGACGGCTGGGAGCGGCTCTGCCCCTTCCTCGGCGAGCCGGTCCCCGACGGGCCCTTCCCCCACCGGCACCGGTCCGGGCCTCCGAGCTAGCGCCCGTCGGAGCGGACGGGGCTCGCGGGCTGGTAGCAATCAGACGTGCACGAGACGGCGCCCCTCAGGGTGAGACCCTCCGAACCTCTGGTCGGCTGGGTCGCCCGAACCTTCCGGTCCGCCGACCGGGTGTGGTCGAACCTCCTCCGCGAGCTCCCCGCCACCGGCGTGGAGCTCGTCGACGACGGCGAGCCGGACGTCTGGCTGTGCGACGGCAGTCGTGGCGACCTGCCCGACACGGAGACGCCGATCGTCGCCGTGCTGCACGAGGCACCGAGCGAGGACGAGTGCATCAGCCCGATGTGGCTCGAGCTCATCGACGAGCGATGCCGTGAGGCCGCCGCCAAGGCGTCGAGGATCGTCACGTGCTCCCACTTCAGCCGACGGGGCATCTCGGCCCGTTGCGGGGTCGATCTCGACCGCATCGACGTGGCGCCGTACGGGGTCGACCTCGACGTGTTCCGGCCCGACGGACCGACGGCCGAGGCGTGGCTGGGCGATGCGGGGGGAGACGGCCGCCCGTACGTGCTGTTCGTGGGCACCGTCATCCCGCGCAAGAACGTGCCCCTGCTGCGCGAGGCGATGGCCGACCTGCCCGGCCACCAGCTCGCCCTGGTCCTGTCGAGAGGGCCCGACGACCGGAACGTCGAGAACCTCGAGGCCGCGATCGCACCCATCGCCGGGCGCGCGGTCGCCCGGCCGAGCGACATCGACGACGGCCAGCTCGCGGAGCTGATGCGCGGGGCCGACGTGCTCTGCCTCCCCTCGTTGTCCGAGGGCTTCGGACTGCCCGTGGTCGAGGCCATGGCGTGCGGTACGCCGGTCGTGGTGAGCGATCGGGGCTCGCTGCCCGAGGTGGCGGGCGGAGCCGGCCTCGTGGTCGAGCCGGAGGCGAGCGCGCTCACCGAGGGGCTGCGGACCGCGATCGCCCGCCGCCGCGAGCTGCGCCCGCTCGTGCTCGCCCGAGCCGCGGACTTCACCTGGGCGCGGACGGCGGCCCTCGTGGCCCAGTCCCTCCGAACGGCCGTCGGTCCGCCCATCACATGACCGTCACCGAGGTGACCGACTGCCCGGTCTGCGGATCGCCCCGACACCGGCCGATCCCCCTCGGCGAGGCTCCGCTCGTCCGGTGCCGAGGCTGCGGCCTCGTGTACTCGCGCGAGCTCGTCGATCCCGAGGAGGTCTACGGCGACGGGTACCTGACCGGGGCGAACAGCTGGGGGGTCGACACCACCGATCCCCTGGTCGAGGTCATCGGTCGCGCTGCCGCCCGCCGGCGCTACGAGCTCCTCGAGGCGATGACCTCGGGCCGCACGATCCTCGACGTCGGTTGCGGCTCCGGCGAAGCCCTCGATGAAGGGGTGGCGCGGGGCTGGTCGGGCGTCGGCGTCGAGCTGGGATCCGAGTCCGCCGAGCGGGCTCGCGCCCGCGGGCTCGACGTCCGCACCGGGCGGCTCGGCGACGTGGGGCTGGCGAAGGGCTCGTTCGATGTCGTCGCGGCCTGGCACGTCCTCGAGCACCAGCCGGATCCGGTCGGCTTCCTCCGCGAGATGGCGCAGCACGTGCGCCCGGGCGGCCT
>CAZIVZ010000129.1:0-8569 GCA_964542495.1 uncultured Aquihabitans sp. | reverse complement strand
AGCGAGAAGAACGAGAACACGAAGATGGTGACCAGGCACTGGCGCACCACCCGGTCGGCCTGGGCCACCCGAACGCCCTCGAGCAGACGGTGGAGGCCGCGGGTGCCCGATGCCGGCGGGGGCGGCAGGGTCACCCGAAGAAGGCTGGCGATCACGAAGGCGAAGCTCACCGCGTTGAGCACGAACACCCACGATGGGCCGTACCGGGCGTAGATCGACGCGCCGATGGCCGGCCCCACCACCCGCGAGGCGTTCATCTGCACCGAGTTGAGCGAGATGGCACCGGGCATGTCGTGCCGGGGCACGAGCACCGGCACCACGGCGCTGAACACCGGTGCGTACAGGGCGTTGCCGACGCCGATGGCGAACACCACGGCGAGCAGGGCGTTTCGGCTGGGCGACCCGTCGAGCGACACCCACGCCAGCACCAGCGAGAACACGGCCTGCTGGATCGAGAGGCCCACGAGCAGCCGCTTGCGGTCGAAGGAATCGGCGAGCATCCCACCCACCATCGAGAACACGAGCAGCGGGCCGAGCTGGGCCGCCATCATCGCCCCCACGAACACGGCCGACCGGGTCAGCGTGTAGGCCAGCGCGCCCAGCACCACGTTCTGCATCCACGTCCCGATGTTGGAGGCGAACGCTCCCAGGTAGACGGTGCGGAAGGTGCGGTGGCTGAAGGCCGCTCGCGCCGTGCCCGGGGTGAACGTGCGGTCGCCGTCGGTGAACGCGTCCTCGACGTCGTCGGCGAGCGAATCCATGCCGGCGTGATCGTCGGGGCTGCCCACCGGCGGAGACTGGGTCACCGTGCGAGCGTACGGGGAGGGTCGCGGAAGCGGGAACACGGCCGGCGAGGTGTGCGTCGCACCGGTGCCCGACCAGTACGGTCGTCGGCGATGGAGGGTCAGGGATCACCGGCGATCGCCACCGCGCCGCGCACGGCGCCGTGGATCGACGCGGCCGTCGACGCCGGCGGCGGGCGGATCGCCGACGCGTCCGACGCTGTCGCCGTGATCTGGACCGACCCCGCTGACCCCGGCGGGCTCGCCGATCTGCTGGCGGCCCACCAGCAGATCGAGTGGGTCCAACTGCCCTGGGCCGGCATCGAGCCCTATCGCGATGTGGTGGCGCGCGAGCGCCGGCGAACCTGGTCGTGCGCCAAGGGCGTCTACGCCGACCCGGTGGCCGAGCACGCGCTGGCGCTGCTGCTGGCCGGGTTCCGCCAGCTGCCCCGCTACGCCCGCGCCGGCACGTGGACGCGCGACTCGGGCCGCAACCTCTTCGGCGCCCGGGTGACCGTCGTCGGCGGGGGCGGCATCGCCCGGGTGCTGGTCGACCTGTTGGCGCCGTTCCGGTGCGCGGTCACCGTGGTGCGCCGCACCCCGCAACCGATGTCCGGAGTGGATCGGGTGCTCCCCCCGCACCAGCTCCACGACGCGCTGGCCGGTGCCGAGGCACTGGTGCTCGCGCTGCCCCTGCTGCCCGACACCGTCGGGCTCATCGGCACCGAGGAGCTGGCCCTGCTCGCCCCCGACGCCTGGCTGGTCAACGTCGCCCGCGGCGCTCACGTCCACACCGACGCGCTGGTGGAGGCGCTCGAAGGCGGTCGCATCGGTGGCGCCGCGCTCGACGTCACCGATCCCGAGCCCCTGCCCGACGGTCACCCGCTGTGGTCCCTGCCCAACGTGGTGATCACGCCCCACACCGCCAACACCCGGGCCATGGCACGCCCGCTGCTGTCGGCTCGCATCACCGACAACGTGCGCCGCTTCCGCGCCGGTGAGCCGCTGGTGGGCCTGGTCGACGCGGACCTGGGCTACTGATGTCGACGATGGTCGACCACTACCAGCGCCTCGGCGTGGCCCCCTCGGCATCCACCGAGGAGATCCGGCTGGCGTACCGCTCGCTGGCCACCAAGTTCCACCCCGACCGGGCCATGAGCGGGTCGCAGGCCGAGCTCGACCTGGCCGAGCGGCGCATGCGCGAGATCAACGAGTCGTGGGCGGTGCTCCACGACCCCGCCGCCCGTCGCCGCTACGACGACGCCCGGGTGCGGGCGCGCCAGTCGGCGCGCCGGTCTGGCTCCGGGGGTCCCGCGGTGCGGCCTGCCCCCGGCGGGCGGCTGCAGCCGTCGGGAGGTGATCTGGTCGACGTGGCCCCGCCCGGGCGGATCCCGGCCGGCGTGTTCCGCCACCTGCCGTGGGTCCTGCTGGTGGCGGTGTTCGCGGTGATCTTCGTGGTCACCGCGTACGCGGCCCGGGACCAACCCGGACCCGAGTCGCCGATCACGGCCGAGGAGGGCAGCTGCATCGACGTCTACCCCGGGCCCAGCACCACGATCGTGGCCTGCGATGGCCCCCACGAGCTGGTGGTGGTCCAGCGGGTGGAGTCGGGGAAGCCGTGCCCGGCGGGCACCGAGGTGCGCCGCTTCGGGGTCGACGACCTCGTCGACTGCGTGCGGCCGGACTGACCAGGCGTCGGCGCCGCATCAGGCGGCCGCGTAGCGTCGGGCCCATGGACTTCCGACACGAACACGTGGCCGACCTCGCCGACCGGGTTACCCGGCGGGAGGTGTCGGCCCGGGAGCTCACCGAGGTGGCGCTGGCCCGCATCGAGGCCACCAACGGTGAGCTCAACGCGTTCGTGGCGGTCGACGCCGAGTCCGCCCGAGCCCAGGCCGCCGAGATCGACCAGCGGGTGGCGGCCGGCGACGATGTCGGTCCGCTGGCCGGCATCCCGATCGGGGTGAAGGACACCGAGGACGCCATCGGCTTCCGCACCACGCTCGGCTCGGCGCTGTTCGCCGACCGGCCGCGGGCCACCGCCGACTCGGTCCTGGTGGACCGCTTGCGCCAGGCCGGCTGTGTGATCGTCGGCAAGACCAACACCCCCGAGTTCGCCTGGAAGGCCGACACCGACAACGAGGTGTTCGGCCGCACCGCCAACCCGTGGTCGCTCGAGCGCTCGGCCGGCGGCTCGTCGGGCGGTTCGGCCGCCGCGGTGGCGGCGGGCCAGGTGCCCCTGGCCACCGGGTCCGACGGCGGCGGTTCCCTACGGATCCCCTCTGCGCTGTGCGGCCTGTCGTCGATCAAGTGCTCGCTCGGCCGGGTGCCCGCCGGGGGCCCCACCCCGCCCGGCTGGGCCGACCTCTCCAGCAAGGGCGTCATGACCCGGACCATCCGGGACCAGGCCCTGGCCCTCGACTCGGTGATCGGCCCCGAGCCGACCGACCTCCGTGCCCTGCCCATGCCCGAGGATTCGTGGATCGAGGCCCTGGCCGACGTGCACGTGCCCCGCAAGGTGCTGTGGTCGCCATCGCTCGGCTACGCCCGCGTGGACCCGGAGATCCTGACCGTGTGCGAGCAGGCCCTCGACGCCCTGCGTGCCCGGGGCACCGAGGTGGTGGTGGTCGACGACGTGTTCGGCGAGGACCCCGGCGTCGACTGGCTGTGCCTGTCGCTGGCCGCCAACCTGCGCACGGTGGAGGCCGCCGATCCGGGCGGTGCCCGCTGGGACGAGCTCGACCCGAAGTTGGCGATGATGCTCGAGTGGGTGCGCAGCCACGCCACGCTCACCACCGCCCTCGAGGTGCAGGACCTGGCCCACCGCCTCAACGTGCGCCTGGTGGAGGTGCTCCACCAGGCGCCGCTGCTGCTCACCCCCACGGTGGGTGGCCAGACCCCGGTGGGCTCGGGCTACGGCACCGTCCACGGGGTGGAGGACGCGCTCTGGGTGGGCTTCACCTACCCGTTCAACCTCACCCGGTCGCCCGCCGGATCGGTCTGCGCCGGGTTCACCACCGACGGCATGCCGGTGGGCCTCCAGGTGGTGGGCCCCCAGCACGGCGACCTCGTGGTCCTGCGAGCGCTGGCCGTGCTCGAGGACACGATCGGCCTGGACCCGATCTGCCCCTACGAGCCCTGAGGTGTGCGGTCGGCCGGGCCCGGCCGACCGGCCGCCGGGCCGCCGGTCCGCCGGTCCCCGGGCCGCCGGGCGAGGTGTGCGCGTTCGATGCTGCTGGGTGACACCGAGCACGCACACCTTCGAGCCGGCCTGAGAGGTGTGCGTGCTCGATGCTCCCTGGTGACCCTGAGCACGCGCACCTTCGAGCGGCGCAGACCGCGATTTCCGGGGACACGACGCGCCCGCGCTACGCTCGTCTCTCCCGCAGGGGCGTATAGCTCAGTTGGCTAGAGCACTGCCTTCACACGGCAGGGGTCACAAGTTCGAGTCTTGTTACGCCCACCACGGAAACCGCAGGCCAGAGGCCCCTCCGGGGGTCTCTGGCGCATTCGGACCGAGCGCCATGGCACGGGCATGTCACCGCCGCGCGGTGGAGCGATGCGGCACTAGTCTCCCGTCCCGGGCGTTGGACGGGGGGCATCGATCGTGGAGTTCTGGCAGCGTCGTTCTTCGGTCGTCGTGGTCGTCCTGCTGGTAGCCGCGGCGACCCAACTCGGCGCCGCCGACTGGCCCGGTTACCGGTACGGGCCCGGGAACCCGGGCGCGAACCCGTCCGAGACCACCATCGGCGTGGCCGACGTCGGTGGGCTCCGGTCGAGGTGGACGGCATGGATCGGCGGCCCGAGCCCCGCGGGGTCGCCGCTCAACCAGTCAGCCATCGCGGTGTCGGGGCGGATCCTCTACGTGGCATCGGGCAACGGGCTGCTCTACGCGTTCAGCGCGGCCGGGGCGTCGTCCTGCTCGGGACGACCCCGAACCTGCGCTCCGCTGTGGCGGGCCCGCGTCGGACCGAGGAGCTACGCAGGCATACCGATCTCTGCCCCGGTCGTCTCCGGCGGGCTCGTGTACGTGGGGTCGCTCGACGGCCGGGTGTACGCCTTCGATGCCGCGGGGAGCCGCGGATGCGGCGGAACGCCCAAGGCATGCCGACCCCGCTGGGTCGGCACCCTCGGCGGGGAGATCATGGCGGCACCCACGGTTGCGGACGGGAAGGTGTTCGTGACCTCGTTCGGGGGGCGCTTGGGCGCCTTCGATGCGACCGGGACGAAGGGCTGCGCAGGCACACCCACGACGTGCGCGCCGCTCTGGACCGCAGACGCCGGTGTCGGCGTCCGGTGGGGACAGGCGGTGGCCGGCGGGGTGGTCTACTCGTCGTCGGAGTTGAGGTTGTCGGCCTTCGATGCCGACGGAGCGACCGGATGCTCCGGGACACCCACGGTCTGCTCGCCGCTCTGGGTGAGCCGGTCGGATGGCTGGTCGAACAGCGGGTCACCGGCGATCGTGGGCGGAATCGCGTATCAGCCCTCGGTGAAGGTCCCCTTGTCGTCGGCCAGGTTGTCGGCCTTCGACGCCGGTGGCCGCAGAGGATGCTCGGGCTCGCCGAAGACCTGTGCGCCAATGTGGACGGCACGCGTCGGCCACTATGCCGTCGGCTCGCCGGCCGTGTCGCGAGGGGTCGTCTACGCCGGCTCGTGGGATCACCGACTCTACGCGTTCGACGCTGCGGGCTCGCGAGGGTGTTCCGGAGCTCCGAAGGCCTGCGCGCCACTCTGGACCGCCGAGATGGGCTGGTTGGTGGAGGCGTCCCCGATCGTCGCGAACGGTGTCGTGTACACCGCTGCCGGCGACAAGCGGATCTACGCCTTCGATGCCTCCGGCTCTCGGCGCTGCACCGGACGAGCCCGCAGGTGCACGGCGCTCTGGTCGGCGACCGTGGGTTCGCCGGCCGACTCGCTCACCGTGGCCAACGGCCTCCTCTACATCGCCACCACCGACGGTCGGCTGCACGCGTTCGGTCGCTGACGCGACCTCGTCCCCTTTTCGGGGCCTCTGGCGCGTCCGGGGGTGGGGTGTAACCTGCGCTCCTCCGATGGCGAGGCGGGAGCGGAACACATGGCACGAGCGGGTAGGTCACGGGCTGTGGTGGTGGCGGTGCCGGCGTTGATGAGCGTGCTGGCATCGCTGGTTTGGGTGTCGGCGGCGTCGGCGGAGCCGACCACGAGGGCGGCGGCCGCGCCGACGCCGGTGTCGTTCACCCAGGCGTGGAGCCGAGGGGTGACGGGGTCGCACATCTCCACCTCGTCGCCCGTGGTGGTGGCGAACGGGCGCAAGCCCTTCGTGGTGACGGGCGACGTGGGCGGCAACCTGCGCGCCTTCGACCTGGCCAGCGGTGCCCCGGTGGCGGGGTGGAGCAGGGTCCACGCCGGCTACGAGCTCCGGGCCCCGCTCTCGAGCGACGGCGCCAACGTGTACGTGCCCGTGGCCCAGGACGGGCCGTTCAACGTGCCGCAGTTCAAGAAGTACAACGCCAAGGGCCAGCTGCTCTGGAGCACCAACCCTCGCACCCGCTACCCGGCACCGGGCCAGGGCATCCTCCTGGCCGGCATGTCGCTGGTGAACGCAGGCGGTTGGAAGGCGATCGGCCCCTCCTCGGGACAGTCCTTCTACGGGTTCAACGCGTCGAACGGCGCGATGCAGTGGTCGTTCCTGAACGCCGACTCCACCATGGCCACCGCGGCCATCGCCGACGTGCGCGGCGCGGGGACGCCACAGGTGATCACCAGCAACGACCTCTCGGAGCCGGGGGCGGGTCGTCGCACGGTCGGGTTCCTGCGGATCTTGACCCTGGGCGGCCGCCAGCTCTGCTCGGCCCGCCAGATGGCGAGCGGCACCCGGTACGCGGCCGAGGGGTACAACAACTCGTCGCCGACCGTGATGGAGGTGGCGGGGCGGCCGCTCATCGTGCTGGGCTCCACCGGGCCGCGCCAGCACGGCGACGGCGACAACCAGTTGCTCGGCTACGACAAGAACTGCGGCCTCCGGTGGGCGTCGGCGCCGCTGGCCGGGCGGATCCAGGCCGCCCCCGCGCTGGCCGACGTCATGGGCAAGGGCACCCCGCAGATCGTGCAGCTCGTCGGCATCCCCTACCAGGGTCAGATGTACCCCCGCGTGTACGTGATCGACCCCGCCACGGGCAAGACCCTGGCCGACACCCGCACCAACCTCTGGCCGAACCAGGCCCAGGTCGTCTACCCGCCCGGCATGTCGGTGGTCACCGCCGACGTCGACGGCGACGGCGCCCAGGACATGTTCGTACCGGCCAACAAGCTGCTCGTGATCAGCGGCCGGACGCGCAAGGTGCTCACCGAGATCGCCCTCCCCGGTGCCATCCAGAACACACCCATCCTCACCGAGCTCCCGGGCAAGGGCATCCGCGTGACGCTCGCCGGCTACTCCGGGTCGGGTGGGTGGGTCGCCTCGTACACGTCGTCGCGGGGCCGGTTCGGCAAGAACGCCTGGACCCGCTTCGCCAACAGCTCACGGCTCACCGGCGTCCAGGGCACCGTGAACGGCTGAGCCTGAGCCAGCTCCCGGTCGCTACCAGCCGGCGCCGGTGGCGAGGAACTCGTCGAGCCGGGCCTTGATCAGTCGCTTCAGGAGCGCCGTCGGCAGGGGGCGGTCGTAGGGGAGCTTGATGAACCCCTCGCCGGCCTCGAAGCCGGCGGCTTCGACCGCCTCGCGCTGCGAGGCGAACTGGCGGGTCGGGAACCGTAGCGAGCAGTGCTGCTTGTACGACTGGAGCATGAGCAGCCGGGTGCCGTCCTGCACGAAGGCGGGGTTGTTCCAGTGGAGCGCTTCCTCGGCCTTCGGCAGCCCCTTGCGACACAGCTCGCGGAGAGTGGTGAGGTGGGTGACGGCGACCTCGGGGAGCGCGGCGTAGTACTCGTCGAGGTTGGCTCGCTTCGGGGACGGCATGGCCGAGAGCCTACGGCTCGTCGAAGCCGGTGTTCAGGAGCCGACGCCGTGAGGCGGGAGCGGGCGGTAGCCCTCCTCGACGGTCCGCCGGCCCATCTCCTCGTAGTCCGACGGGTCGTCGGGGGCCCACGTGCCCAATCCGTCGACATAGCGGTTGAACATGCAGAACGCGGCGGCGATCAGAACGGTGTCGTGGATCTCGTTGTCGGTGGCGCCCTCGGCGCGGGCAGCGGCCACGGCGTCTCGGGTCACGCTCGACCCGCCGACCTGCACCTGGCCGGCGATGACCAGCAGCGCCCGCAGCTTGGGGCTCACCGGCGCGGTGTCGAGGTCCGCCTTGACGGCGTCCACGACATCCATGCCCCCGTCGAGCTGCATCGCCGCGAACATGCTGTGCGACATCTGGCAGAACTGGCACGCGTTCCGGTTGGAGACGTAGGCGGCGATGAGCTCCCGCTCCCCCCGGCTCAAGGTGTTGTCGCCCCGCAGCAGGACTTCGGCCAGCTCGTTCAGCGGGCCCGCGGTCTCGGGCCGGAACAGCAGGGGACCGAGGATGCCGGGCAGGTGCTCGGGGAAGGGGAGATGCGCCACGAGAGGAGCCTAGAGGTGCCGACCACCCACGTGTGGTCCTCGCCACGCTGCTCCTGGTGGTGACGCTCGCCGCCGGGCTGCGCTCGGTCCGGTCATGGGGGAGCGGGAGAGCCCGGCCCGGTGCCCGGCGCCCGGCGCCCGGCGCCTCAGTCGGTTCGGGCCAACTCGAGGTTGCGGAACTGGAGCGGCGAGGTGGCCAAGGCGTTCATGCCCTCGGCGATGCGCGCCGTGGCCGGGAGGTCGTTGTTGACGTTCGCGG
>CAZIVZ010000128.1:0-8582 GCA_964542495.1 uncultured Aquihabitans sp. | reverse complement strand
AGGACCTTCACGCCCATCGACTCCACGTCGGCGTTCACCTCGCGGAGCCGCTCCGGGCTGTCTCGGAGGCGGGCGTGCCCGTCGGGCCCGAGCGTGGAGAGCATCACGTACTTCGGCATGGCCGTCACCCTACGTCGATCCGGTTCGGGGCACCGGCGAGCTCGGCGGAGCAGGGGCGAGCCGATCAGTAGCGTGACGCGATGGGCATCCAGGTGAACGTCGTGCCGCACACCCACTGGGACCGGGAGTGGTACAAGCCCCACCCGGTGTTCCGGATGCAGCTCGTGGAGCTGCTCGACGGCCTGCTCCCGCAGCTCACCGCCGACGCCGGCTACGCCCACTTCCAGCTCGACGGCCAGATGGCGGTGGTGGACGACTACCTCGAGATCCGACCCGAGCAGCGCGACCGCCTGGTGGAGCTCAATCGGGCCGGCAAGCTGACCATGGGTCCCTGGTACACGCTGCCCGACGAGTTCCTCGTGTCGGGCGAGACCCTGGTGCGGGACCTCCGGCTCGGGCTGGCCCGGGCGGCCGAGCTCGGCGCCGCCATGCGCATCGGGTACCTGCCCGACATGTTCGGCCACGTGGCCCAGATGCCCCAGATCCTGGCCGGCTTCGCCATGACCGACGCCGTGGTGTGGCGGGGCGTACCCGCGGCGATCGATGCCCCGGCGTTCTGGTGGGAGGCACCCGACGGCTCCCGCGTGCGCGCCGAGCTGCTGTCCGACGGCTACAGCAACGGCGCCCGACTGCCCGAGCACGGAAAGGACCTCGCCGAGCAGGTCGAGGCGTTCCGGCTGGCCCACGGCCACCGCGTGGGCGACCCGATCCTGTGGATGAACGGCACCGACCACCAGCTCCCCCAGGAACGCCTGGGCCGGGTGGTGGCCGAGGCCAACGAGGGACAGGACGACTTCAACTTCACGGTGACCTCGCTCGCTGCGCACCTGGCCCAGGCGCCCCGCGAGGGACTGCCCACGTGGACCGGCGAGCTGCGGTCCGGGGCCACGGCCAACCTCCTGATGGGGGTGGCCTCGTGCCGGGTCGACGTGAAGCAGGCGGCGGCGCGCGCCGAGCGCTGGCTCGAGCGGGTGGCCGAACCGCTCGCCACCTGCTGGCTCCCGGCCGAGGACCACCCGCACGCCTTCCTCGACTGGGCCTGGCGGGAGGTGATCCGCAACGCCGCCCACGACTCCATCTGCGGCTGTTCGGCCGACGAGGTCAACGACGCCGTGCTGCACCGCTACGCCGAGGCCACCCGCGTGGCCGAGGCCATCGCCGATCGGGCCCTGGTGCGGGTGCTGGCGGCGTCGGGCCAGCCCGCGGTGGCGGTGAACCCCACCAGCCGGGCCCGAGCGGGCCTGGTGACGGCGATCATCGAGGGCGACGTGGCCCCGGCGCACACCCAGCAGCTCTCGGTGCGCCCCGCCCGCCAGCGCCTCGTCACCATCGACCGGACCGAGGCGGTGCAGGTGGTGCTGCGGGCCGCGCTGGAGGACCCCAAGGTGAGCCGCGCCGCGCTGGAGCCCCGGCCCGACGGCTCGGTCGTGGCCACCATCGTGTCCGACCGCTCCCCCAAGGCGATCGATGCCGACGCCCTGCGCACCGAGCTCGAGGCGCTGGCCGACGCCGACCCGAGCGGCCCCGTGCACCTGGAGGTGCAGCGACCCCACGCCACCCAGGAGATCCTGCTGCGCACCCCCGACGTGCCCGGCTTCGGCTGGCGCGGGCTGGCGCCCGCCGGCCTCGGCGACCACGCCGTGCGGGCCGCCGGCCAGGGCCTCACCAACGGGCTCGTCACCGTGGTCCCCGACCAGGGCGACGGCACGTTCAGCATCGACGGGGTGGCCGGGTTGGGCCGCATCGTCGACGACGGCGACGCGGGCGACACCTACAACTGGTCGCCGCCCGAACACGACGGCGTGGTGGATCGGCCCATCGACGTCGACGTGCTCGTCACCGAGGCGGGCCCGGTGCGCGGCCGGGTCCAGATCACCCGCCGCTACCGCTGGCCCACCCGGGTGCAGGACGGGCGGCGGGTGGGTGCCACCGAGGTCGACGTGGTCACGGTGGTGGAGCTGCGCGCCGCCGAGGACCTGGTTCGGGTGTCGGTGCGGTTCGACAACCGGGCCGCCGACCACCGGGTGCGCATGTGGTTCCCCCTGCCCGAGCCCACCACCACGTCTCGGGCCGAGTGCGCCTTCGCCATCGTGGAGCGGGGCCTCGACGCCGAGGGAGGTCCGAACGAGGTGGGCCTGCCCACCTACCCCTCTCGCCGCTTCGTGGAGGCGGGCGGGCTGCTGGTGGCCCACGACGGCCTGTGCGAGTACGAGCTGGTCGACCGGGCCGGTGAGCCCGGCGCCGAGCAGGCGCGGGCGCTGGCGATCACCCTCCTTCGCTGCGTCGGCGTCATCTCGCAGGGGCCCATGGCCATGCGCTCGCTCCCGGCGGGGCCGGCCACGCCCACGCCCGACGCCCAGATGCCAGGTCCCCACCGGCTCGAGCTGGCGCTGCGGGTGCGCGGCGCCGAGGGCGCGACGGCGGGCCCCCACGTTGCCGACCTGGCGTTCACGCCCCTGCTCACCGCCCGCCTGCCGGGCGGCTCGGGCGTCGGCGATCCCGAGGCACGGGGACAGGCCCTCGACACCGACGCCGAGGTGAGCAGCCTCACGCGGCGTGCCGACGGCCGCCAGGAGCTGCGCGCCTACGGCGGGGCCGAGCCGACGACGCTGCGGGTCACCGGCCGGACCGGCGAGGTGACCGACCTGGCCGGCACCCCAACCGGCGGCCGCTTCAGCGGCGAACTGGCGCTGCGGCCGCACCAGATCGTCACCGTGGCGCTGGACTGACCAACCACCGGCGGTGCGCTGACCTACCCGTGATCGCGGTACCAGGCCACGATCGTCGGACGGAGCTCGGCCCACATGGCGGTGGCCACCAAGCGGGCACCGAGCTCGTTCGTGTGGACGACGTCGAGGTACACGTCGTCGGCGCGATCACCCATCGCGTCGCTCAGGTCCGTGGTGGGCTGCGGCCACCGCTCGCGCACGTAGACCCACGCGGGCATGTCCTTCAGGTACTGCGGCTGAAGGAAGTGCCGTACGGGCACGCCGTGCGTGCGCGCGATGTGGTCGGTGAGGGATCGTGCTCGGCGGTACAGGTCGATGCCGGGGTCCATCTCCTCGGGTGTGCCCAGCGTGTCGCCCTGGACCGGGAGGAGGGCGGCGGCCGCGGCTGGTTCCGGGAGCAGCCCCACCGCCCTGGCCAGCTTGCGAACGGCTGAGTGCGCCACGTACTCCGCCCAGATCTGATCGGTGAGATCGGGCGTCGGGGCGGCGCCCACCACGCTCGTCACCAGGTTCCGACTCCGTCCACCGCCGACGGCCTCCTCCACGGTCAGCGGCGTCGGTATGCCGGGCTCGAACACACGGCCCGCGTCGACATCGTTCATCCCGTCGTAGAAGGCCACGAGGTCAGGCGCGTCCTCGAGCGCGAGCCGCTGCTCGAACAGCAGCATCTCCTGCCAGTGGACCCAGCCCCGTTGGCCGTAGTTGACCGCGGTGACCGGAAGGCCCTCCGCCGCCGCGAGGCGGGCCACCTCAGAGCTGATCGTGTGCTCGTCGCGCTGGCCCTCGCCGAACATCGTCGATCCGCCGAAGAACCACACCACCGGTCGACTCGACGTCGGACCGGGCGCCGTCCAGGATCGGCGGGCGAAGTCCCCGACGTTGATGTACCGGCTCGCGAAGTCGGTTGGGCGATTGCCGGTGAAGGGCCAGTCCACGAAGCTCTGGCGCTGGAGGTCCGCGAAGTAGGTGGCCGCCCACGGCGCCCCAGCCATGGCGGGCGACGTCGCGCGCGGGTCCGGAGACACCGCGGCCGCCGACCCGCCCGCGTCGTCGGGCTGGGCGTAGGACCTGGCCGCACGGGACTCGGCTCGGGCCGCCGCAGTCGGGGGGTGGTCGTCGAACACAGCATCCCACGACCACCCGGCGGCGTAGTCGGCGGCCGGCACGACCACGAGCACGCCCACGAGGGCGAGTAGGCGGAACCGGAGGGACCGCTGTTCCGGCACCGGCCCCGACCCCAACGAACGGGTCGCTCGATCCTCGTGCTCTCCCCGTCGCACCCACGCCGTGGGGCCCGAGCGGATTGGGTCGCGGCGCCGGAGGCGCCGCCACGCCCACGCCGGACACAACAACGCGACGTGGATCACGCCGAACCCAGCGACCGCGATGGCGCCGCCCGCGGCTCGTGCGCCCCGGCGCACCCAGCTCCCCACCGGCGCGCCGAGGCCGATGAGCACGGCCAGGAGCCCGGCCGCGCCCACCAGTACGAGCGCCCGCATCGGATGGCCCAGCAGGGCCATGATCCCGGCGACGGCAACCGGTGCGGCGACAGGGGTGTACCGCTCGACGGCACCGGAGCCCGGCACCGGTCAGGCCACCACGGAGACCGGGGTGCCGAGCGGAGCCAACGCCATCACCTGCCGGATCGACTCGTCGGCCATGCGCACGCAGCCGTTGCTCACGTTCTGGCCCAGGAGCTGGGGCCGGTTGGTTCCGTGCAGCGCGATCTGCCCCACCCCACCCCCGAACGACTGGAGCACCTCGCTGAACCCGGACACGCTCACCTGGCCGGCGCCGTAGGGCCCGCCGCCCGACAGCGGCACGATGCCATCGACGAAGAACTCGCCGAGCGGCGTGGGGGTGCGAGCGGTGCCCACCGCCACGGGACCCTGCATCAACACGTCGTCGCCGTGGTACACGGTCACGCGGTGGGCACCCACCTCCACCACCACCCGGTTGGGCACCGTGCGCAGCGAGACCTCGGACCGGCGCACCCAGAGGACCAGGTTGTTCGGGCGCGACGAGACCCGCACCCGGAGCCACTCGGGCTTCTTCTCGAGCACCAGGAACACCACGGGGAGGCCCTCGTGGGTGGGGTTGGCGAGGCTCGACTTGGGCGCGTAGGGCACGTCGGGCTCAGCGAAGAGGGCCACGCTGGGACCGGTGGCGTCGGCCACGTCGAACGACGTCGGCGCGCTCGATGTCCGCGCCGGGGCCTTCCAGCTGCCCTCCAGCGTGGCGGCGGCCGCGTCGCCGGTGGTGACCCTGGCCTCGGCGGGTGCCACGGGATCGCCGGAACCGCTGAACCCCAAGGCGGCGAGGACGGCGAGCACGACGAGGGCCACCACCACCGGCAGGGAGCGAACCGTCGACCTCGCCATGGCCACGATGCTAGGAGCGCTCCCCCTGGTTTCGCTCGCGGCGGTCTGCTCGTCGGGCGGTGATCTCCGCGATCCGGGCTTCCCGGCGCTCGGCCCGACGGGCCTCGGCCTGCTCACGGGTGCTGCGGTGGCGCTCGGGCTCGGCCTCGCGCCGCAGCACGAACAGCGGCACCTTGCCGATGTCCTTGAGGTTCCGCTGGCCGATCGGCTTCCACACGAAGGCCGGGTCGTCCTCGAGTGCGTCGCGCACCTCGGCCGAGCACACCACCGTGCCGGGGAAGGCGAGGTTCACGATGCGGCTGGCCCGGTTGACCACCGGCCCGAACAGGTCGGCCTCTCGCACCACCACCGGGCCGGCGGCCAGGCCCACCCGCACGTCGGAGAGCTCGTCGTCGTCCCGGTAGGTCTCCGACAGGGTGAGCGCCACCTCGGCCGCCGACCGCTCGTCGGGCACCGAGAACATGACCTCGTCGCCGATCATCTTCACCACCCGACCCCCGAGGTGGCTCACCGTCTCGTACGCGATGGCCTCGAAGCGGTCCACCACCGACGCCAGCTCGTGGGCGCTGACCTGCTGGCTCAGGGCGGTGAACCCCACCAGGTCGGCAAAACCCACCACGCGGTGGTCCGGGTCGGTGCCGGCGTGCTCCCGGGTGATGCGGGCGCGGGCCTCGGCCTGCACGTGGCGGCGCCACACGAAGTCCATCACCTGCAACAGCGTCGGGAGGAGCAACGGCGCCACCGACGCGAACTCCTGGCCGGCGCCGCGCATCTGGTGGGCCCGGGGCGACGACGGCTCGGCGGGGTCGACGGCGTCGATCAGGGCGGTGGCCACCCGGGCCAGCGACGAGCCGATCACGCGCGCCATCTGCACGGTGAGCTGGTCGTCGATCACGCCCATGTCGATGAGCTGGCCGATGGTGCGCAGCATGTCGACGTCGACGTCGGTGAAGATGCGGTCGCCCGGGCGCGGCTCCACGAACCCGAGCGAGCGCCAGAGCTGGGCGATGAGGGCGGGGTCGAGGGCGGTGGCCTCGGCGATCTCGGTCAGGTCGTGCTCGGCGGCCTCGGGGAGCACGAGGTGCTCGATGGCGAGCAGCTCCAGGTGGCCGTGCTCACGGGCCTCCTCGATCTCGCGAGGACCGATCCCCACCGAGTGCAGCAGCGCCGACATGGCGTTGAGGTCGAACGGCACCGCCTCGACCACCGGCAGCGGGACCTCGGTGGCCGGGTCGGGCCAGGGACGAGCCGCCGTGACGCCGGTGGCGTCGTCGAGGTCCGCCGGATCGTCGGGCTCGGTGGGGTCGCCGCCGAGGCTCGGATGGTCGTCGTCGGTCACGAGAAGCTGCCGCCTTCGGGGGGTGCCGGGGTCGGCTCGTCGGGCGTCGAACCGGGCCGGCGCATCACCGGGTCGATGTCGGGGTGCTCGGCCACCAGCAGCAGGGGTTCGGCCACGACTGGGGGTGCCACCTCGGCCAGCAGCGCATCGCCACGCCGCTCGGTGGTGGACCAGGCGGGGTCGAGGCCGGGGACCGTCAGCCGCACCGGCCCGGTCCCCGGGTGGGGCTCGAGGTCCCACAGCAGCGCCGGGCGGGTGCCGTGCCAGCGCACCGCGTAGGAGAGCCGGCCGAACGAGGTGGGCGCGTCGTGCACCTCGACCGCGCCCCCGTACCAGCCGTCGGGGTGCACCGGCAGGAGGGCCAACCCGTCGGGTCGTTCAGAGACGAGCGCGCTGCGGGCGGCCATCACCAGGGCGGCGTCGGCGGCGAGGTCGTGGCCCACCGGGCGGCCACCCGGACCAGGGCCGGGCCACGTGCCGGTGGCCGAGGCCAGACCCACCGTGGCGACGACGTCGTCCCAGGCCGCGACGGCCTCGGGGCCACCGGCGGCCAGGTGGGTGGCGGCCACCTGGAGGTGCTCGGCCGCGCTGGTGGGCGGCGAGGGCTCGAGATCGGCGCCCACCCGATCGGCCAGGGCCTGCACCTGCACGCCGGCGTCGGGCTGGCCGGCCGCCGCGAGCATGGTGGACGCGGCGGCCAGGCCTGCCGCGGCGCGCCGGCGGCTGGCGCGCCGCCCGAGCCTCCCCCGGCGATCGGCCCGGTCGAGGCGCTCCACGGCGGCGGCCACCTCGGGGAGCATCCAGTTCAGCAGCGCGTCGTCGCGGTGCAACAGCCAGTGGCGGGCCACCACCGCCAGGAACAAGGCGTCGATCTCGGGGGCGGGGTCGGCCAGGCGATCGGTCCACCGGGCCACCACGGCCCCGACGTCGGCCGGGCGGTCGAACAGGTCGAGCGCGCCGAGCAGCACCTCGGTGGCGCCGGGCTCGAGGTCGGCGGCTCGGTGCCCGTCGCGTCGCACCGACACGCCGTCGTGGGCGAGCTCCAGATGGGCGCGCGCTCGGTCCACGGCGTCGCCCACCCGCCGGTCGGGCACCACCAGGCGCGGCCCGCGCCGGTGGACCTCCCAGCCGGCGACCACGGTGGCGGCGTCGGGCAGCACCGACGGGTAGCCCACCGGGCCCGGGCCCACGTCGCCCACCGGCACCACCACCCGCACCGTCGCGGTGTGCGGAACGGGCAGCACCAGGGCCAGCGTGGCCAGACCATCGGCGCAGGAGGCGGCGACGAGATCGGTGCCGGCGCTGCCGTCGATCACGGCGTGGAGGGCATCGCCCGACTCGTCGTCACCGCTCGCGAGCCGGGCGGGCCGCCGGGGCAGCACCACCGCGGGGCGGCCGTCGACGCGCACCAGGTGGGCCACGTCGCGCCCACGGCCGCCGTCGACCGGCTCCACCGTCACCTCGGACACCGCGCCGACGCCATCGGCCACGAACGGGCGGATCACGAACGCCACCGCGAACGGCACCGGCGTGCGGTTCTCGACCTCCACCACCACCCACTCGTCGCCCACCTCGCGGGGGGCTCGCACCCCATAGGCGCGGTGCGCGGCATCGCCGCCCGGCACGCGCAGCAGCGTCTCCACCACCGGCGCGCCCCCCACGAGCTGCTGGCGAACCGCCGCCTCGCGGGCTGGGAGGTGCCAGCGGTCATCCGCGCCCACCCACCAGTCGAGGCTCCAGCCCTCGCCCACCACCAGACCAGCGGCGTCGACGGGGGTGGCGGTGGGCGACGCCACGGTGCCCACGAGGGTCCAACGCGGCGGTCCGTCGCCGGTCAGGCCGCGCGGCAGGAGCCACCCGGCGGCCTCGAGGTCGGCGGCCAGGTCGAGGTGGTCCGATGCGGAGGCGCCGGCGGGTGCGCCGGCGTCGGGCGCAGGCCGCGGCGATGCGGAGGGGGAACGTCGACGGAACATGCGGCCTCGGGTCTACCGGGCCGGTGAGATCCCGTCCATC
>CAZIVZ010000127.1:0-8625 GCA_964542495.1 uncultured Aquihabitans sp. | reverse complement strand
TGAGGCAGACCCGGCCCGGAGCTCCCACACACATCATCACTGTCAGCCGGCGAGCAGGGGGAGCCGCAGGTTGGGGTCGGCGCCGGTGTCGAGCGGGCTGGCGCCCCTCGCACCCAGCGTCCACCACGCGGACGCGGCCACCATGGCGGCGTTGTCGGTGCACATCGACCGGCTGGGCAGGAAGCCCCGGATGCCGTCCTCGACGCAGGCCGAGAGGAACCGTTCGCGCAGCAGCGAGTTGGCCGCCACCCCGCCCCCGAGCACCAAGCCCTTCGCCCCCACCTGCTGGGCCGCCCGGCGGGCCTTGGCCACCAGCACGTCGACCACCGCCTCCTGGAAGCTGGCGGCCACATCGGCGGTGGAGGCCTCGGGATGCTTGCGCACGTGGTTGACCACCGAGGTCTTGAGGCCCGAGAACGAGAAGTCGAGCCCGTCGTGGTACATCGCCCGGGGAAAGGCGATGGCCGACGGATCGCCCTCCATGGAGATGCGGTCGATGGCCGGCCCGCCGGGGTAGCCCAACCCGAGGAACCGGCCGACCTTGTCGAAGGCCTCCCCCGCGGCGTCGTCGATCGTGGAGCCCAGCAGCCGGTAGCGGCCGTGGCCCTCCATGTGCACGAGCATGGTGTGCCCGCCCGACACCAGCAGCACCACCAGCGGCAGCTCGAGCGAGGGGTCCTCCACCAGCCCGGCGTAGAGGTGCGCCTCCAGGTGGTTGACGGCCACGAAGGGCACGTCCCACACCAGGGCCAGCGCCTTGGCCGTGCTGACCCCGACCAGGAGCGCTCCCACCAACCCGGGCCCCACCGTGGCGGCCACGGCATGAAGGTCGGGCCCGTCGACCCCGGCTTCCACCAACGCCTCGGCGATCACCGGGGTGAGGAGGTCGACGTGGGCCCGGCTGGCGATCTCGGGCACCACTCCACCGAAGCGGGCGTGGATGTCGACCTGGCTCGACACCACCGACGAGCGCACCACGTGACCCCCCACCACGACCGACGCCGCCGTCTCGTCGCACGAGGTCTCGATGCCCAAGATGGCGGTTTGGGCGTCGACGTTCACGACCGGTCCTCTGGGTGGCTGCGGGCGGGGTGGGCGACCGGTCCGCCCGCGGGTACCCGCTCGGGCTCCGCGTCGAACCCCTGGCGGACGGTTGGCGACGAGAAGGTGGCCTCCATCGCCGCGAGGCGCGCGCCGTAGTCGGGTGCCTGCACGTCGTGGGCCCACATCACCAGCGCGTCCTCGCCGTTGTCGGCGTAGTACGCCTTGCGGGCACCGGCCGGGGCGAACCCGAAGCGCCGGTAGAGCGCTTGGGCCCGGGTGTTCGACACCCGCACCTCGAGGGTGAGCTGGTTGGCGCCGAGGTCGACCGCAGTTCGCACCAGCTCGAGCAGCAGGCGCGTGGCGATCCCGGTGCCCTGGCGCTCCGGCTCGACCGCCACCGTGGCCACGTGGCCGTCGTCGGCCAGCAGCAGCACGCCGGCGTACCCCACCACCGTCGACCCCACGCGGGCCACCAGGTAGGCGCGCCCCGGGCGGTCGAGCTCGTCCTCGAACAGTGCCGACGACCAGGGCTTCGGGTACACCTGGGCCTCGATGGCGAGCACGGCCGGAAGGTGGCGGCGCCGCATGGGCGTGATGGTCACGGTGGCGGTCACGCGCCCTCCCGCACGGACCAGTTGATCTCGGCGTCGGGACGGCGCAGGTAGAGCAGCTCAACCTCCTGCGGACGCACCCAGTCCTCCCGCAGGGCTCGGGCGTGGGCCAGTTCCACCAGCGAACGGGCCGACGGGTACGCGTGATCCCCGCCGGCCACCTCCACGTCGGTCCGGTCCACGAAGAGCTCGGCGTAGCGGATGGCGCCATCTCCTGCGAGCAGGGTCTCGGCCGGTTGGGCCAGCAGCTCGGCGGCCAGCTCGTCGGGCGAGCCGACGGTGGGCTCGCTGAGGCGCTGCACGCCACCGGGCGACTGCCGGTAGAAGGCCCAGAAGACCTCGCCTCGACGGGCGTCGATGACGGTGGCGATGCGGCGATCGCTGTAGCGCAGCGGGAAGGCGAGGAGGTCGAGGCTGGACACGGTGATCATGGGCACGCGCAGCGCCTGGGCGATTGCCTTGCCCGATGCCACCCCCACGCGGAGCCCGGTGAACAGGCCGGGCCCGTTGTCGACGGCCACGCACGAGATCTCCGAGAGGTCGACCCGCGCCTGGCGGCAGACGAACTCGATGGCGGGGGTGAGGTTCTCGGCGTGGCGCTTGCCGCGCGCCGAGTGCGACGACGCCAGCACGCCCTCGTGGCCGCCGATGGCACAGCCGACCTGCGCCGTGGCGCGCTCGAGCCCCAGGATCAGCACGACGGCTCCTGGTCCTCGGCGAGCCACGGCCCGAGCGCCTCACCCACCGCTCGGCCGCGGGCGACCCAGGGGGTGCCTCGCGCCGACACCTGCAGGTGGCGGTGGTCGTCGTCGCCGCCGAAGCTCAGGCGCACCTCGAGGTACTGGTCGCCGAGGGCGGGGAGCACGGCGTCACCCCACTCCACGAGCATCACCGCGTCCTCGTCGAGCATCTCGCCCACCCCAAGCTCGGGCACCTCGCGGAGCTGGTCGAGCCGGTAGACGTCGAGGTGGTGCAGCGCCAGCTCGGCGCCGGCGTACTCGCGCACGATGGTGAAGGTGGGGCTGGTGACAGGCTCGGCGACCCCGAGTCCGCGGGCGAAGCCCTGGGCGAACGCCGTCTTCCCGGCGCCCATCTCGCCCGCCAGCACCACCAGGTCCCCGGACCGGCTGAGCGAGGCGAGGACCTCGGCCAGCGCCTGGGTCTGGGCCACCGACGTGGTGAGAGCTCGGATCGACCAAGCTCTCACGGCGAGTGCTCCACCTGCGACGCGTCGACCGGGCGAGGGTCGGCATCGACCGCGGCGGCCACCGATGGCGCCGTGCCCTCGAGCTTGGCCACGAAGGCGTCGACGAGCTCGGCGAGCTCGTTCGGGCGCTCCTGCATGAGCTGGTGGCCGGCCTTGGGGAGCACCACGAGGTCGCTGTCGGGGAGCAGGTGGGCGAGGTGGCGGGCCGAGGGCACCGGGGTGAGCAGGTCGCGCGTGCCCACCACCACGAGCGACGGGGTGCGGGTGGCGCGCAGCGCGTCTCGGGCGTCGTGGTCGAGCAGTCCGGCCAGGGACGGCACCAGTGCGTCGGGCGACATCGACGCGCCCATCTGCCCGACGATGCGCACCGCGGCGCGAGACGGCTGGTCGCCGAAGGCCAAGCGCACGATCGAGTCGGTGGCATGGGCCCGAGCGGGGAGCTCACGGCCAGCGTCGAGCTGGGTCTGGCCCTGGGCCACGAGCACGCGAGCGAGCCGGTCGACGTAGGGCGGCATCACCCGGTGGGCGCGCGTGGCCACGAACACCAACCCCGCCACCCGCTCGGCCAGCAGGTCGGGGTGGTCGCCGCAGAACCGCATCACGGTCATCCCGCCCATGGAGTGCCCGATCACCACCGCGTCGCGGAGGTCGAGCGCCTCGAGCAGCGTGGCGAGGTCCTGGGCCAGGCGCGAGATGCCGTACCCGGCGCTGCCGGCCGTGGACTCGCCGTGGCCGCGCAGGTCCACCGCGATCACGCGGTACCGACCGGCGAGCTGGTGGAACTGCGGCGCCCAGACGTCGGCCCGCAGCGTGATGCCGTGGAGGAGGACGAGCGGCCGACCCTCGCCCGCCTCGATGGCATGGACGGATCCGCCGTCGGGGGTGGGCAGGTGGTGGTGGATCACCCCCGCCGGGAGCTCGAGCAGCGCGTCGTCCGGGTGGGGCCGGCGACGGCCGTGGTCCGACGGCACTCGGCGCGCCCCCGCGGGGTGCGTGGCGCGGTAGGTCCACGCGGCCGCGGCGCCGATGCCCAGCGCGGTGACGCCGAGGACTGCCGCCTTCCTGTTGCTGATCACGGCACATCCTCTCGATGGCGACGGGGAACACGAGGGCTGATGCCACAGATGATCTCGTACGCGATGGTCTCGAGTCGATCGGCCCACTCCGCCGCCCCGATGGACGCGTCGCCCTGCGTCCCGATCAGCACGACCTCGTCGCCCACCGACACCGGCAAGTCGCCGCAGTCCACGAGGAACTGGTCCATGGTGATCGTGCCGGCGATGGGTCGGCGCTCGCCTTCCACCAGGACCTCGCCGCCCGTGGCCGACAGCCGGCGCGGCACCCCGTCGGCGTAGCCGAGCGGCACCGTGGCGATCGTGGTCTCGCTCGCCGTTCGGTAGCGGCGGCCGTAGGAGATCCCCTCCCCGGCCGCCACCCGCTTGACGTGCGAGACCCGGGCGCGCAGGGCCATGGCCGGTCGGAGGCCCGGGGGGCCGGGTACCTCGGCGCTGGGGGCGAGCCCGTAGACCACGATCCCCACCCGCACCAGGTCGAACCGCGCCGCGGGATGGGCGAGCGCGCCGGCCGAGTTGGCGGCATGACGGCATGGCACCTCGATGCCCTCGGCGGCGAGGTCGGCGAGCACGGCCTCGTAGCGCCGCACCTGTTCGGCGGTGAACGGGTCCTCGGGCTCGTCGGCCACCGCGAAGTGGGTGAAGACCGAGGCCAGGTGAAGCCCGGGGTCGTCGACGATGCCGCGGGCCAGGCCGACCGCCTCCTCGGGCTGGACCCCCACCCGCCGCATGCCGGTGTCGACCTTGAGGTGCACCGGCAGGCGATCGTGCGGGCCACGCCCGGCTCGACGGGCGGCGGCGCCCAGGGCGGCCACCCCATCGGTGGTGTAGGCGGTGGCGTCGAGGCGCCGGGCCACCAGCTCGTCGAGCTCGTCGACCGATGCCTGCGACAGCACGAGCACCGGTGCGTCGATGCCGGCGGCGCGCAGCTCGGCACCCTCGGCCACCAGCGCCACGCCCAGAAGGTGAGCACCTCCCCCGAGCGCGGCCCGGGCGGCGGCGACGGCGCCGTGGCCGTAGCCGTCGGCCTTCACCACCGCGCACACCCGGGCGGGTGCCATCAGCTCCCGCAGGAGCGCCACGTTGGCCCTGATGGCGGACAGGTCGATGTCGGCCGAGACCGGGCGCACGGGGGAAGCGTCAGCCTTCGAGGTCGTCGCGCAGGATGCCGCGCAGGATGTCGACCCGGGCCACGATCCCCACCAGCCCGCGATCGCCCACCACCGGCAGGCGGGACACGTCGTGGTCGTGCAGCAGCGTGGCCGCCTCTTCGACGGTGTCGTCGACCCCGATCGTGATGGGGTCGGCCTGCATGACCTCGCGCACGGTGCTCCCGAGCACGCGGCGCAGGTCGTCGTCGAAGTGGCGCTTGGACGAGGGCAGCTCGAGGGTGGCGCCGAGCAGCGAGATCACCGTGGGGAAGTGGAGGCGGCTCTCCTGCACGATGAGGTCGGCGGTGGACAACATGCCGACCACCGATCCCTGCGCGTCGACCACCGGCGCGCCGTCGATGCCGCGCTCCACGAGGGTCTGCATGGCCTCGGCCACGTTGTCGTCGGGACCGAAGGTGAGCACGTCGGTGGTCATGACCTCCGACACGGGCGATTGGCGCGACATCTAGCCTCCGGGCAGCTCGGCGAGGGCGTGGGGCAGGTGGTCGACGACATCGCCGGCCACCAGGCCACGGCGCCAGGCTAGGGCGCCGGCCCGACCGTGCAGGTAGGCGGAGGCCGCCGCCGCCTCGTCGGGTTCCATCCCCTGCGCGCAGAGCGCGGCCAGCACACCGGTGAGCACGTCGCCGGTGCCGGCGGTGGCCAGCCGGGCGTCACCCGAACGCGAGGCCCACACGTGCCCGTCGGGGCGACCCACCAGCGTGGTGTGACCCTTGAGCAGGACCACGGCACCGGTGTCGGCGGCGAGGCGACGGACCGCGTCGAAGCGATCGGCGTCGGGCGGCCCACCGGTCAGGGCCTCGTGCTCCCCGTCGTGTGGGGTGAGGACCACCGCAGGTGCCCCGGTGGGTCGGTCGGCGATCACGCCGGCCGCGTCGGCGCCGAGGGCTCGGAGGCCGTCACCGTCGACCACCACGGGGACCAGCGCGGCGGCCACCAGCCGGCGGACCTCGGCGGCCGCTCCCGGCGACGTGCCCAGCCCAGGGCCCACGGCGAGGGCGGCGAAGCGGCCGATCCCGGCGAGCACGTCGTCGGCCCAGCCACCTCCCGGCAGCGGGGTGACCACCGCCTCGGTGGGAGCCCACGGGTCGGCGTCGGACCCCGGGGTGGACAGGCGAACGTACCCCGCACCCGCTCGCTGCGCGGCCCGGGTGGCGAGGTGGGCGGCACCGGTCATCCCGGGCGATCCCGCCACCACCCACACGGCGGCGCGCCACTTGTGCGAGGCCGCCGACCGCTCGGGCAACCACCGGGCCACGTCGTCGGCCTCCACCAGGTGGGCGGCAGCCGACGACACGTCGAGCCCGATGTCGGCCACGGTCACCGCACCGGCGAGGTCGGCGCCGTCGGCCAGCACCAGGCCCGGCTTGAGGGCGGCGAAGGTCACCGTGCGGACGGCCCGGTACGGGTTCCCCTCGGCCACACCGGTCAGGCCGACGACGCCCGAGGGGATGTCGACGGCCAGGACGGGCACGTCGGGCCGCGCCAGCGCCGGGAGCACCAGGCGGCCACGGAAGCCGGTGCCGAACGCCGCATCGATGACCAGGTCGGCCTCGGGCAGCACCGCGGGCGCGGCGGACACGTCGACCACCCGGCACCGCACGCCGCGATCCTCCAAGCGATGGGCCGCGGCCCGCCCGTCGTTGCCGTTGTTGCCCTTGCCCACCAGCACCACGACCCGGCGCCCGTAGGCACCATCGAGCAGCTCCAGGGCCGCACGAGCCACCGCGGCCCCGGCCCGTTCGATGAGGACGTCGACCGGTTCGGGGGCCGCCGCGTCGATGGCACCCATCTCAGCCGGCGTCACGATCGGGATCACCGCCCCATCTTGCCCCGCTGCGGCGCCCGCACCGGTGGGTCGCCGTGCGCCTCGCCTCCTACGAGCCCTAGCGGACAGGTCGACCGTCGTCGCTGCCAGGTTGTGTGGACCTCGGCTGGCGCCTCGGTTCACCCACGCCGTGCTTGCTGGGTCGGCTCGCCTATCGGCTCGCCTCCTAACCTGCGCGTCCATGGGCCTCGGCCACACCATCACCCTCGCCGACGGGCGACGGCTCGGCTTCGACGACGTGGGCGACCCGATCGGGGCGCCGGTGCTGTACGTCCACGGGTCACCGGACTCGCGACGAGCCCGCCACCCCGACGACTCCATCGCCGAGCGGCTGGGCATCCGACTGGTGGCCGTCGACCGACCCGGTTCGGGCCTGTCCACCGCTCACCCCACGGGCACCGTCGGCTCGTTCGCCGACGACGCGGTGGCCCTGGCCGACCACCTCGGTGTGCGGTCGTGGCGCCCGATCGCCTGGTCGGCCGGCTCCGTGCACGCGCTGGCCATCGCCGCCCGCCACCCCGAACGCGTGACCCGGGTGGCGGTGGTGGCCGGCCTGGTGCCCTTCGCCGCCTACACCGAGCCTGGGATCCTCGACGATGCCGACGGGGGCCGACTGATGGTGGCCGAGCTCGGAGCCGAGCTCGGTGCCGCCGGTCTGGCCGCCGAGGTCGCACCCCACCTGGCGCCCTACCCGTGCGACGAGGCGCTGGCCCGCGAGCACGTGTCGGACGCTGCTGACCCCGCCCGCCGACGGGACCTCGACGCCATCCCCGGCGCGCTCGACGTGCTGGCAGCCGGGGTGGCCGACTCCGTCGCCTCGGGTCTCGCCGGGCTCATCCGGGACCTGGAGCTGCAGGTGGAGCCCCCCGACGTGGCCTGGGACGACGTGGCCGCGCCGGTCGACCTCTGGTACGGCGAACGGGACACCACGTCGCCTCCGGCGTTCGGCCGCTGGTGGGCGGAGGCGCTGCGCTGGGGCGAGCTGACCGTCGTCGCCGGCGCCGGGCACCTGGTGGCGCTCTCGCACTGGGAGCCGATCCTCACCCGCCTGATCGGCTGATCCCTCGCGAACCTCACGCGCGAAAGCGGCAGGAACGTCGTTCCTGCACACCACATTCGTCTGGTTTGGGGTGGTCAGAGGGCGACGGCGATGGCTTGGGCGGTGCGATGGGTGTGGGTGAGGGTGAGGAGCCAGCCGGTGACGCCGGCGGCGTCGGCCAGGGCCAGGGCCCGGCCGGTGATCCGCAGCGCCGGAGCTCCCGACGAGGCCCGGACCACCTCGATGTCGTGCCACTCGGCCGCACCCAACCCCACCCCCAGGGCCTTGAGCACCGCCTCCTTGGCGGCGAACCGGGCGGCGAAGCGCTCGGCGGGGTCCCGGGCCGCGGTGGCGTAGGCCCGCTCCCCCTCGGTGAAGAGCCGGTGGGCCAGGGTGGGGGTGCGCTCCAGCGCCGTGCGCATGCGGTCGACCTCCACCAGGTCGACCCCGATCCCGAGCACGTCAGACGCCGCGACGGTTGTTCACGAACGCCACCACGATCATCACCAGCGCCACCGCGAACACCAGGGCCAGGATGATCACGAGCCGCCCTCGCCAGGCGTGCGCCACCGGTCGGCCAGGACGTTCACCGGCGAGGTGAGCAGCTCGATCGGGGTGACCGACCCGAGCAGGTCGTCGCGGAACGTGGGC
>CAZIVZ010000126.1:0-8629 GCA_964542495.1 uncultured Aquihabitans sp. | reverse complement strand
TGGTCAACCGGCTGGCCGCCGAGACCCCCGACAAGACCGTCGTGTCGCTCGACCCGCTGGTGTGCCCGTGCTCCACCATGTTCCGGATCGACGCCCCGCACCTGGCGTGGATCCTCGAGAACCTGGTGGAGGGCCGCGTGCTCAACCAGATCACGGTCGATCCCGAGACCGCCGAATGGGCCCAGGTGGCACTCCAGCGCATGCTCGACATCACCCAGGGCAACCCGGTGGCCGAGGTGCGAGACCCCGTCACCGACTCGCGGCCGCTCCCCGTCTGAGGCCGAGCCCGGTCCCGAGCCGGGCGCGCACCCACGCACCGCCGAAGGCGGCGATGTTGGGCGCCACGCCGAGCACCACGTCGCGGCGACGGACCACGTCGGGGTGGGCCTCGTGCAGCGCCCACTGCACCCGGACCAGCCGACGCAGGTCGAGCGAGTTCCGCGAGGCCGACTGGTGGCGGCGCCACTCCAGGTGGCACCCGTGCACGGGTGCTCCTTGCGAACCGGTGCCGATGGCGTGGACCCAGAACGCCCAGTCCTCGCACCCCAACTGCTCGAACGTGGGGTCGTAACCCCCGAGGCGCTCCCACAGCGACCGTCGCATCATCCCGCAGGCGTGGATGCGACAGCGCCGGGCGATCGAGCGCCGGGTGACCTCGGGCACCGCCGGACGCCACCGGTCGAACGCCCCGAACTGGTGGGTGGCGGTCCAGGTGAAGTCGATCGACGGGTCCTCGAGGCGCCGCTCCCCCGCCTCGAGGTACGTGGGCGAGAAGCGGTCGTCGGCCGAGAGGAACACGATGAGGTCGCCGCTGGAGGCGGCCACCCCGTCGGCGATCGCGCGCACCACGCCGGTGGCCGGCGTGCGCGTGAGCACGATCACGTCGGTGCGGGCGTGGCGCGCCCGTCGGGCGTCGGGGTCGTCTCGGTAGCGCTCGGCCACGGCCAGGCTGTCGTCGGTGCTGCCGTCGTCGACGATCACCACCTCGTCCGGCGGACGGGTCTGGGCGTCGAGGCTGGCCAGGGCTTCCCCCAGGAACCGGCCGTAGTCGTGGCAGGGGACGATGACGCTGATCCGGGCCACGGTCAGGCCGCCTGGTCGGCGCGTCGAGATCGGAGGACGAGGGTGGCGATGGCGGCCAGGATGCCAGAAGCCACGCCGGTGCCGGCCACGGCCAGCGCCACCGGACCCGCCGCGAACCCGGCCACCGCGAGGCCGATGGCCACCACGGCCACGGCGGTGAGCTCGGGTCGCTGGCTGCCCGGGAGGACCTGGGAGGCGAGCCGGGTCACCAGGGCCAGGCCGGCCACCTCGGTGGCGATGGTGGCGAGGGCCGAACCGGTGGCGCCGAACGGCGGGATGAGGACCAGGTTCAGCGCGATGTTGGCGACCACCACGCCGATCCCGAGCGGGAGCAGCCGCCCGGCCTGGCGCTGGGCCACCACGGTGAGCGACGGCACCATGTTGAGCACCGAGACCACCACCACGACCGACAGCAGGCGCGTCGGCCAGACCGCGTCGCCGAAGCCGCGGCCCCCCACCACCGCCACCAGCAGCGGCGCCCCCGCCAGGGCGGTCAGCCCGCCGGCGAGGCCCACGGCGGCCACGACCGCCGAGTTGGCCCGGCTCACGGCCTGGCGGTCGGCGACGGCGGTGCGGCTCAGGACGCTGAAGCCCACGGTGGCCACCGCGCCGAGCACGCCGGCGGTCCCCTCGACCACCCGGTAGGCCACGGCGTAGTTGCCCAGCTCGCTCCCGCCGTGGCCGAGGAGCTCGAGCAGGATCTGGTCGGAGCGCACGTGGATCAGCGAGACGGCCGACACCACGCCGAGCGGCGCGGCGATCCACACGAGCGCCAGCGCGCCGCGCAGGATCCCGCCGACCCGGACCCCGAGCCGGACGGCCGCCCCGGGCACCACCACCACCATCTGGACCAGGGCGCCCGCGGCCAGCACGAGCCCGGACACCACCACCACGCGCTGCGCCGACCAGTCGGGACGCACAGCGGTGAGCACTGCCAGGCCCACCACCGCGCTCCCCCGCCCGATGGCCTCACCCAGGAAGATCCGCCGGAACTCGAGGTGGGACTGCCACCAGGCCACCCCCGGCGTGCTGAACCGGCTCAGCACCGACCACGGCACGAGGGCGAGGAACGCCACCGCGGCGGCGTCGTCGAACGCGAGCAGCGCCACGGGCGCGGCGAGGCCCAGCCCAGCGAGACCGAGAAGGGTGCTGGCGACGTAGGCGTGGGCGAGGGTGGCGGGTGCCTCGTCGGGGCGGTGCCCCAGCTCCACCACGGTGGTGTTCTGGAGGCCGAACTCCGAGGCGGCCCCGAACAACGAGGCCAGGGCCAGGGCCCCGGCGAAGGCGCCGAGGTCCTGCGGGCCGAGCAGCCGAGCGATCAGGGCGAAGGCGGCGCCCTGGAAGCCGATCGAGGCCATCCGGGCGCCGACCTGCCACGCCGAGGCCCGCCAGCCCGCGGTGGCCGCGGGCCCGGAGACCTCGATCGGGAGGTCAGACACCGGTCACGGGCAGCTGGGCCTGGTAGGCGCGCACGTGGGCCGCCAGCTCGGCGGGCCCGTCCAGGCCGGCCACCCCGCCCGCCTGGAGCTCGAGGTCCCACACCTCGATCCGGGCGGGGTCGACCCCTCGGCGCTCGAGGCCGACCTTGTTGGCGCCCGCCACCCGGGCCGGAACGCCGTAGGACACCGAGAACGGCGGGATCGGGCGGGTGACCACCGCCTGCATGCCCACCATGGCGAAGGCGCCCACGATGCCGAACTGGTGGAGCGCGGCGCCCATGCCCAGGTTCACTCCGTCGCCGATCCAGCAGTGCCCGCCGATGAGGACGCCGGGCGAGACGGTGGTGCCGGCGCCGAGCACGGCGTCGTGGGGGACGTAGGAGCCCTCCATGACGTAGCAGTCGGGCCCGATGGTGGTGGGTCGCTGCGAGCCCTGGTTGACCGAGACGAGCTCCCGCACCACGGTTCCGGCGCCGATGATCACGCCGGCACCACCGCCCACGTCGGCCGGAGGGTGGGGGACGTCGCGCATCCCCGGGGGTCCTCCGATCGCGGTGTGCGGCCCGATCCAGGCGCCATCACCGATCCGACACGGGCCGGTGACCGAGGCGAACGGCCCGATGGTGACGCCGGTGCCGATGGTGACGTCGGGCCCGATGAACGCGGATGGGTGGATGCCGCTCACGGTGCCCCCTCCGAGGACGCCTCGGCGTGCACCGCCGAGGACGCTGCGGCCGCCAGGGCCATCACGGCCAGGCCGTCGTCGGCGGTGGCGAGGAACCGCGACGGGGTGCCCTGCACGGCGCCCAGGAACGCGTCGAGCTGCTCGGCCAGCGGCTCGGCCACGCGGGCTTCGAGCCGGGTGCGGCGCGCCGCGCCGTAGTGGCTCTGGAAGGCGCTGAACTCCTCGAACTCCTCCACCTTGGATGCCTCCACCACCTCCACGGACTGCGTGGTGTAGTTCACCTCCACGAGGCACTGCTCGGTGGTGATGGCGAACCCGCGGATGCGCACCGGCGTGCGCCAGTTGACCTCCACCAGGCCGTGCACGCGCCCGGCACCCAGCAGGACGTGCGCCGACTCCACCAGGTGGTCGGGGCCGATCCACCCGCTGGCGCCCAGGAACGCCGCGGGCCCACCGGCGAGCATGGCGAACACGTCGATGTCGTGGACCGCCAGGTCGGCGATCACGTCGACGTCGGGGCGCGACGGTGGCGGCAGCCCGACCCGGCGGAACGACATGGCCACCGGCGCACCCAGCGTGCCGCCGTCGAGCAGGGCCGACACCAGCTGCACGCAGGGGTTGAACCGCTCCACGTGGCCCACGGCCAGGAGGGTGCCCGTGCGCCGGGCCACCTCGAGCAGCCGGCGCCCCTGGTCCAGGTCGAAGGCCATGGGCTTCTCCACCAACGTGGGGATCCCCCGCTCCAACAGGTCTCCGGCGCTGTGGAGGTGGTCGGTGGCGGGGGTGGCCACCACCGCGGCGTCGACGGGACCGCCGGCCTCCACCGCCTCCGCGATCGTGCGGTGGTGCGGCACGCCCTCGACCCCGTCGGCGTGGGGGTCGACGGTGGCCACGACGTCGCCACGCGCGCTCATGGCGGCCACGCGCAGGTGGCGGCGACCCTGGCGTCCCAGCCCCACGAGGAGCACGCGAGCGTGCGACTGCGCGTCAGCCATGGTCGGATCCCCCTCGGGTGCGGTGCGACGCCGCCACCTGGTCGTAGAGCTCGGCGAGCTGGCCCAACATGACGGTGCGATCCCAGGCCTGCACCCGAACACGGGCCCGCGCCACCACCGCCTCGGCCAGGTCTGGCTCGGTGAGCAGGCGCCGGACCGCCGTGGCCAGCTCGCGCGGTTGCGAGGAAGGAACCAGGAGGCCGTCATCGCCGTCGGTGATGATCTCCACGCACCCGTCGACGGCGGTGGCAGCCACCGGGGTGCCGACCGCCATCGCCTCGGTGACCGTGCGGGGCAGCCCCTCCCAGAGCGACGACAGGGCGAACACGTCGAACGCGCTCAACATGGCCTCGACGTCGCGGCGCACGCCGAGCAGGTGGAAGCGCTCGCGCAGCCCGGCGGCGTCGATCGCGTCCTGGGTGGCCGGGCGCAGCCCACCGTCGCCCACCCAGGCGAAGTGCACGTCGAGGCCGTCGGCCACCAGGTGGTGGACCATCTCCACCATCGACAGCGGGTCCTTCTGCTCGGCGAGGCGGCCGACGGTGCCAACCAGCCGGGTGTTTGCGCCGAGGCCGAGCTCGTGGCGCAGGCGGGCGCCGGCGCCGGGGTCGTGCACGAGCGAGCGCAGGTCGATCCCGTTGCGGATGAGGTGGTACTGCTCGCGTCGTCCGATCCGGGCGGCGAGGCCCTTGGCCAGGTCGGGCGAGGCCTCCACCACGATGGCGTCGGTGGCCCGCGCCGCCCACCGCTCGGTGGCCACCACGGCGCGCCGCAGCGCCGGGCCCATGTGGTCGTTGAAGCTCCACCCGTGCACCGAGTGCACGATCGGCACGCCGAGCCGCCGGGCGGCGAGCCGGCCCACGAGACCGGCCTTCGAGCTGTGGGTGTGCACCAGCTCCGTGCCCGCCGCGGCCAGGCGCTCGGCCAGGCGCCGCACCGCCCGCAGGTCGGCCACCGGGCGGATGCGGTGCACCAGCTCCGGCGCCAGCTTCACCGTGACGCCCCGCTCCTCGGCCTCGGCGAACATGGTCCCCTCGTCGTCCGCCTCGATGCCGGTGAAGAGGACCTGCCGGTAGCGCTGCGGGTCGAGGCCCTCGCAGGTGACGAGGGCACTCTCCTGGGCGCCGCCCACGGCCAGCTTGGTGATCACGTGCGAGACGCGCAGGGGCTCGGTCATCGCCCGGCGCCCCGCCCGCCGAGCACGCTGCGCACCGTGCGCCCGAGGATGCGGCCGTCGAAGCGCAGACCCTGGTGGCGAAGGTAGAAGAACTCGTACTGGAGCTTCTCGCGGGCGTCGCGCTCGTCGCCGGCGTAGCCGTACTTCACCTGGGCCCAGCCGGTGAGGCCCGGCCGCACGAGGTGGCGCATGCCGTAGAAGGGGAGCTTGGCACTGAGCTCGCGGACGTAGCCGGGCTGCTCGGGGCGGGGGCCCACCAGCGAGAGGTCGCCCCGCAAGATGTTGACCACCTGGGGCAGTTCGTCGACGTGGGTGCGACGCAGGATGGCTCCGAAGCGGGTGATCCGCGGATCGTCGAGGGCCGTCCACGAGGTGTCGGTCACGCCAGGACCGGTCGGGACCATGGTGCGGAACTTGAGGATCTGGAACGGGGCGCCCCCCTGACCCACGCGCTCCTGGCGGTAGATCAGCGGCCCCCGGTTGCCGGCCAGGTTCCCGAGGAGCACGAACGGCGTCGACACCGCCAGCGGCACCATGCCGGCCAGCGCGCCCACCACGTCGGTCATGCGCTTGACCCGGGCGTAGCGCTCCCCGTGCAGCTCGCCGATGTCGAAGAACAGCGAGGCGCGCTCCAGCTCGCCCAGCGGCAGCTTGCCGAGCCACTCCTCGTAGAACTGGAGCAGGGTGCGGATGCGGATGCCCGACTCGTGCAGCACCGCGGCCTGGTCCACCACCCGCTGGTCGAGCAGGGCCTCGCGGTCGAGCACCACCACCGTGGCTCGCTCGGCCCCCACCCGCTCCACGAGCGGCCGCTCCGTCCCGCCGTCGCCGCAGGCCTCGGCGGCCTCCAGGTGGGCCACGAGCTGGGCCGGCACCTCGGGGGCGTCGGCCAGGTCCTCCACGAGCCGGCTGAGCTCGAGGCCCGCCACCGACCCCACCACCACCAAACGGTCCCGGTCCTCCTGGCGCTCCCGGCCGTGGGTGGCCAGGCGCCAGGCCAGCAGCTGGACCGGCACCGTGAGCACCCCGGCGCCGAAGACCACGAAGCGCGGGAGCAGGGCGTCGCCCACGATCAGCTGCACCACCGACACCGCCCCCGCGGCCACGGCGGCAGCCGACGCCGCGGCCGCCGCGGCGCGCCGGGGACCGCGGGACACGTCGGGCAGCCCCGACGCGTACGCCCCCAGGCCGAGGACGGCGGAGTACCCCAGGGACCAGGCGAAGCGGAACGAGCCGGTGTAGTCGTAGGGCGGGTCGGCCACCCACGCGGCGTGCACCTTGCTCAGGACGAGGACCACGCCGAGCGCGCCGAACAGCGAGAGGTAGCGGGCTGCTCGTCGCACCCTGCGATGGTACGCGTCGACCTTCCCGACGAAGCGGACGCTCCGCCCATCCCACCACGCTCCCGGGCCGGCCTCCCCCGCCCGCCCGAACCCCTCCAGACCCGAGGTGCGCGTGCTCGAGGTCACGTGACGACGTCGAGCACGCGCACCTCATCAGCTGGTCGGAGTGAAGACGACCACCACCGGCGATCGGACCTCGCGCTCGTAGCCGGGGGCCCGCACCCGGTCGGCGCCGTCGCCCACCACCGCCACCGGCTCGGTGCGACCGGGCCGGAGCAGCGCGAGGGCATCGTCGGCGGTGTCGACGTCGGCCGAGAGCCAGTCGGGCCCGGGCAGGGCGCGCCACGAGGTTCTGGTGAGGTACCGAGGGACGCGGATCACGGTGGGGGCGTCGACCGACAGGGTGAGGTCGGTGAGGGCCCGGTTCGAGGCCCGGAGGGAGTCCGCAGCGTGGAGGCCGGCGGCGGTGGGCACCGCCGCGGCCAGGAGCAGGGCGAACACCATTGGCCAGGCGATCGTCGCCGTCCCGCCGCTCGACGTGACCCCGCCGGCCGGGGCCTCCGCCAGCGCCCGGGGGCTGGTCAGCAGGCGCCACAGGGTGGCGACACCCAGCACGGAGGCCGGCACGAGCACCGGGAACAGGAAGCGACCGCCCCAGTCCCGGCTCCCGCCCTCGGGGTACTGCACGGCGACCACGGCGGCAGCGTGCAGGCCGACCAGCCCCACCAGGGCCCGCTCGGCCGTCGGGGCGTCTGACCAGCGCCACGCCGCCAACCCGGCCACGGCGAGGGGGGCGGCGGCCACGAACCCGCCCAGGTCGTCGGGGGCCACCGCGGCGCGCAGCACCAGCACGGCGACGGCCAGGCCGAGCAGCACCAGCGCGTCGACCGGACGGCCCGGCCGGCGACGGGCCGCCGTGCCGGCGAGGACCGCGAGGACCGCGGCCACCAGGGCCAGGAAGGTGCCGGCCTGCGATGCGCCCATGCCGTCGACGAAGGTGCGCAGGAAGCCGCTGACGTGACCGGCCACGAACCCGTACTGCCGACCCGAGTCGGCCGGCCCGTCGACCACGCGCCCCGGGGCGAGGTGGGCCGCCCACCGGCTGGTGCCCACCAGGGCGATCACCGCCCCCACCGCCACCGGCGCCGACCACCAGAGGGCGGCGGCCGCCGTCCGGGCCCGGCGCGCCCCGCCGGCGTGCGCCGCCATGCCGGCCACGACCGCGGCCATCGCCGCCAGGGCCAGCGCGAACAGGACCCCCTCGGAGCGCAGCGAGGCCAGGAGGGCGGTGGACACCGTCATCGCCCCGAGGTGCCACCACCGCCCCCGACCCTGGGCCAGGGCCACCAGGCCGAGCGCGGCTGAGCCACCCAGGGCGGCCGCCGCGGTGTGGGCCCACAGGGCGTGGGTGTGCACCACGAGCGGTCCCAGGCCCACGGCCCAGAACGAGACCACGCCGACGCCCGCCACCCGGGGTGCGAGTCGCTCGGCCAGCAAGCCGGCCGCCAGCGCCGCCGCCACCGCGCCGAGCACCCCTGGGAGGTAGAGGCCCCAGACGGGGTCGCCCGCGCGGTCGGCCAGCGAGGTCGATGCCCGCAGCACCACGATCCAGCCCGGCTGCTTGACGTAGGGGAAGGTGCCCTCGGTGGTGAGCGTGCTGTGCGACACCGGGGCGAAGCGCGACGCCGGGTCGCGGTCGCGGTGGACGTAGGGGTAGGCCCACGGCGGGTCGCCCTGGCCGTCGCGCAGCAACTGGACCTGGGTGGCGTAGGCGCCGTCGTCGAAGTTCCACCCGTCGTCTCGGTCGACCAGTCCGAGCAGCCCCAGCAGCAGCACCAGGTAGGCCACGACGTGGAGGCCCCACCGGGCGGCGGGGTGCGAGGTCAGCACCCCGCCATGATCGGCCG
>CAZIVZ010000125.1:0-8631 GCA_964542495.1 uncultured Aquihabitans sp. | reverse complement strand
CCCGCGGCCTCGACATCGACCAGCTCACCCACGTCGTCAACTACGACGTGCCCTCGGCCCCCGAGGCCTACGTGCACCGCATCGGCCGGGTGGGCCGCGCCGGTCGCGAGGGCGTGGCCATCACCCTCGCCGAACCCCGCCAGCACCGCCTGCTCAAGAACATCGAGCGCGTCACCAAGCAGCACATCTCGATCGACAAGGTGCCATCGGTGGCCGACCTGCGCACCCGTCGCATGGAGCTCACCCGGGCCACGCTCGAGGAGAGCATCCTCGAGGGCGGGCTCGACCAGTTCCGCGTGGTGGTGGAGACGCTGGCCGACGAGTACGACGTGATGGAGGTGGCGCTCGCCGCGGTGAAGCTGGCCCACGAGTCCTCCGGTGCCGCCGCCGACGAGGAGGAGATCCCCGAGGTGGCCCACCGTCCCGACCGAGACGATCGCGACGCCAAGGGCAAGCCGTTCCGCAAGGACCGTCCCGAGCGTGGCGCCCGTGCACCGCGGGGCCCGAGCGAGGGCATGACCCGGCTCTACGTGGCCGCCGGCCGCTCGTTCGGCATCCGGCCCGGCGACCTCGTCGGTGCCATCGCCGGGGAGACCGACCTCAGCGGGCGAGACATCGGCGCCATCGAGATCGCCGACCGCTTCTCCCTGGTGGAGGTGCCCGAGGACCACGCCGACCAGGTGATCGCGGCCATGAAGCGCACCACGCTCAAGGGCAAGAAGGTCCTGTTCCGCCGGGAGCGCTTCACCCCCGCGTAGTTGGCGAACGCACGGCGGTCAGTTCCACTCGTCCTCGTCGTCGTAGGTGCCGTCGGGGCCGGGCTCGACCACCACCGCAGCGGTGGGTGGGGTGACCACGGCATCGTCGGGCGAGACCGGGTTGCGGGCCAGCCCCTGGGCCAGCCACCCGTGGATGCGGCTCCGCAGCTTCTCGATGCCGTCGCCCTTGGCCGCGCTCACCCAGACCACGTCGTCGACGGCGACGCCGCACCCGTCGGCCACCTCCTTCTTCCGCACGCCTCGCTTGGACGGCTTGACCTTGTCCTGCTTGCTGGCCACCACGGTGTGGGGCAGGCCGTGCGAGCGGAGCCAGCCCAGCATCGCCACGTCGAGCTTGGTGGGCCCGATCTCGCCGTCGATGAGCACCAGCACCATCTCCAGCTCGGCCCGCTCGAGCAGGTAGCCCTCGATCATCGACTGCCAGCCGGCGCGGGTCTTGCCCGGCACCGCGGCGAAGCCGTAGCCCGGCAGGTCGACCGCCGTGGTGCCGTCACCCAGCTCGAACAGGTTGAGCAGCTGGGTGCGGCCCGGGGTCTTCGAGGTGTGGGCCAGGCGTCTGTGGTTGGCGAGGGCGTTGAGCAGGGACGACTTGCCCACGTTGGAGCGGCCGAGGAACGCCACCTCCGCCCGCGTGGGCGGCAGTCGCCAGACGTCGTCGCCCGACGTCACGAACCTGAACCGCAACGGGGCGCTCACCCTGCGAGAGTACCGGGGCACCACGGACCGCTACCCACCGAGGGAACGAATGCCCCGCACCGCCCGCCCGACCGCACTGCTCGCCGCCACCGGCCTGCTCGCCGGGGCGGCCGTCGCGGGCGCTGGCGCACCAGGGGCGGTGGCCGCGCCGGCCCGGCCCGCCGCCGCCGTGGCCACCTTCGATCTGTCCTGGGCCCGGCAGGTCAGCGACGGCGCCGACATCTCCACCTCCTCGCCGGTGGTGGTCGACAACGGCGGCAACCCGATCGTGGTCACCGGCGACCTCGGCGGCTGGCTGCGCGCCTACCGCCTACGCGACGGCGCGCCCGTGCCGGGCTGGGAGAACCTCAACGCGGGCTACGAGATCAAGGCACCGCTGTCCACCGACGGCACCCACGTGTACGTGCCGGTGGCGCAGGACTACAAGGACAACGTCCCGAAGTACAACAAGTACGACATGAGCGGCCGGCTCGTGTGGAGCACGGCCCAGGTGAAGGCGCAGCCGCCCGGTGTGGGGTTCCTGCTGGCCGGCATGACGCTGGCCAAGGTCAAGGGGCGGTGGAAGGCCATCGGGGCGTCGTCGGGGCACTGGATCTACCAGTTCGACGGCGACACGGGCCGCCTGGAGTGGGGGTTCCGCAACGCGGACTCCACCATGGCCACCCCGATCCTGGCCGACGTGTACGGCACCGGCGTGCCCCAGATCATCACCAGCAACGACAAGACCGCCGAGTTCCCCACCGAGAAGAACGGCGGCCACATCCGCATCTTCACCGTCGACGGCCGCCAGGTCTGCTCGGCCGACCAGCCGGTGGAGGGCAACACCCACGCCTACTCGGGCTACAACAACTCGTCGCCGGCGCTGGCCGAGGTCGACGGGCGGCCGCTGATCGTGTTCGGTTCCACCGGGCCGGTGCAGACCGGCGCCGGTGGCAACCAGCTGGTGGCCTACGACCACGCCTGCAAGCTGCGGTGGGCGTCGGTCCCGCTGGTGGACCAGGTGCAGGCCTCCCCGACCTTCGCCGACGTCCTCGGGCGGGGAACGCCCCAGGTGCTCCAGGTGGTGGGCGTGAACGACGGGCCGGACCGGGTGTACCCGCGGGTCTACGTGCTCGACGCGTCCACCGGGCGCGTCCTGGTCGACAGCGGGACGTCCCTGTCGGGCTACGCGGGCGAGATCGCCTACCCGCCCGGGATCTCCATCGCCACCGCCGACGTCGACGGCGACGGGGCCCAGGACCTGTTCGTGCCGGCGTCGGACCTGCTCGTGCTCGACGGGAGGACCCTCGCCGTGAAGTCCCAGCTCGAACTCGACGGTGCCCTGCAGAACACCCCGGTGATCACCGCCGAGCCCGGCGGCGGCCTCCGGGTCACCTTCGCCGGCTACCAGGGCAACCCCGGCCCCTTCGCCCACGGCAGCCTCATCCGCAGCTACGTCGCCCGCGCCGGCACGCTGGGCAAGCTCGGCTGGCCGAGGTTCGGCCAGAACTCCCAGCTCAGCGGGGTACAGGGCACGCTCAACGGCCCCTACGACTCGATCATGGAGGGCCAGGGCCTGCGCGCCGGCCGGTTCCTGCGCTCCGGCGGCTACCAGCTGGCCATGCGGTCCGACGGCCGGCTCGTGGTGCGGCGAACGTCGGGCGCGGTGGTGTGGAGCAGCACGGGAACCCGGGTCCCGGGCTCGCGCGCCAAGTTGAGCGCCACCGGTCGCCTCCAGGTGCTGGCTCCCAACGGCCGGGTGCTGTGGCAGACGTCGCCACAGGGGCCACCGCCGGGCCTGGAGCGCCTCGTGCTCGGCGCCAACGGCAAGCTGCGCATCCTGAGCGGACGCTGGGACACCTCCGGCACCGAGCGGACCATGCGCACCACCGCGATCTGGGGCAACTGATGGTCCGCAGCAGGGTGTACCGCCACGGCGCGGTGGAGCACGAGGACATCGACCTCGGTTCCGTATCCGAGCACCTCGCCCAGGAGGGCTGCGTGGTCTGGGTCGACCTGGTGGGCGACGAGGTCGACCCCTGCCTGGCCCTGCTGGGCGAGGAGCTCGGCCTGCACGAGCTGGCCGTCGAGGACGCCCTCGACCCCCACCACCGCCCCCAGCTCGGCCACTTCATCGACCACCTCCTGCTCACCTGCCCGACCGCCCGGGTGAACGTGGCCACCGGCGAGCTCCAGGTGCTCCCCATGACGGCGTTCATCGGCGACCGCTGGCTGATCACCGTCCACCTCGACGGCGCCGCCGTGGTGGACCGCGTGGTCGCCCGCTGGGACGCATCCCCCGAGCTGGCAGTCCACGGGATCAGCTACCTCGTGTACGGCCTGCTCGACGTGGTGGTGGACAGCTACTTCGACACGGTGTCGGAGTTCGACGACTTCTACGACGAGATCAGCGACGCCATCTTCGCCGAGCGACCGATCGATCCCGCCGAGCAGGCCCACTGGTTCCAGATGCGCCGAGCCCTGTTCCGCTTCCACCGCATCGCCGTGCCGATGCGCGAGGCGGTGAGCAGCCTCATGCGGCGCGAGCGCGGATCGGTGGCCGAGCAGCTCTACCCGTACTACCAGGACGTGTACGACCACGTGCTGCGCGTGAGCGAGGCCACCGACGGCCTTCGGGACCTGGTGGCCACCATCGTCGAGACCAACCTGAGCCTGCGCGACTACCGCCAGAACCAGGTCATGAAGAAGGTCACCAGCTGGGCTGCCATCATCGCCGTGCCCACGCTGGTCACCGGCTTCTACGGCATGAACGTGCCCTACCCCGGCTTCGCCCGCCACTCCGGCGTGGCCTGGTCGCTCGGCCTGATCGTGGTCCTCTCAGCCGCCCTGTTCGCCGTGTTTCGCCGCAAGGACTGGCTCTAGGCGGTCGACCTGGGAGCGAGCCTCCGGCGTGGCGCAGCCCGAGGTTCTGGGTAGCGATGTGGCTCGTGAGCGACCAGAACGGTACCCAGAGTCTGGCCGCCCAGCTCTGGGTATCGATGTGGCTCGTGAGCGACCAGATCCGTACCCAGAACCTCGCACCGGATCAGTACGAGCGGCCGACGGCGTCCATGGGCGAGAGGACCTCGGGACCCTCGGGAGCCGGTTGCGACCGACCGCGGTGGAGGGCCAAGGTCACCACCACGACCACCACGGGGAACGCGGTGGCGGCCAGGATGCCGGTGCGCAGGCCCGAGCCGGCGTCGTCGGGCAGGGCGTCGGCCACACCCGCCAGCCAGGAGCCGCTCGACGCGGTGGCGTCGGCCAGCGCGCCGGCGATCCACGGGCCCACGGCCGCACCGACGGCGCCGAACACCGCCAGGACCCCGAACATGGCCGCCCCGCCCGTGGGGAACCGCGACGCGGCCAGGCTGAAGGTGCCCGGCCACAGCAGGCTCACGGCCAGCCCGGTCAGCGCGCACGCGGCCAGGCTCACCGCGGGGTTCGCCACCAGCGCCACGGTGAGGTAGCAGCCGACGGCCAACACCCCGCTGGCCGCCATCACCGGCACCAGCGGCATGCGCCTCCCCCACAAGCCGTACATCGTGCGACCGGCCCCCATGAGCACGGCGAACAGGCCCGGGCCGGCCAGGTCACCCCACACCTTCGACACGCCGAGCGACTGCTCGGCGAACAGCGACGACCACTGCGCCATGGTCATCTCGGTGGCCCCGGCGCACACCATGAGGCCCAGCGCGGCGAGGAACACCGGCGACCGGACCAGGTCGCCCAGCGGCAGCCGCTCGTGCTCGGCCACGGTGCCCGGCAACCCCACTCGGGCCATGGCCACCGCGTTGGCCAGCGGCACCAGCGCCCACAGCAGCGGGAGCGCCCACCACCCGCCCTGGCCGAGCGCGGCCAGCAGCAAGGTGGACGTGACCACGACGGCGACGTACCCCCAGCAGTAGAAGCTGTGGAGCAGCGCCATCGCCGCCGCCTTGCCGTGGTGCGGGGTGGGCAGGCCCTCGATCACCGGGCTCACCACCACCTCGAGCACCCCGCCACCGATGGCGTAGACGACGATGGCCACGCACAGGCCCGCATATGGCGACGGCAGCGTCGAGGGCAGCACCGCCAGCAGCACCAGGCCCGCCGCGCACAGCAGGTGCGCGACGACCATCGGCCGCCGGAAGCCCACCCGGTCCACGAACCGCACCGCCACCAGCTCGGCCACCACCTGGGTGCCGAAGTTGAGCAGGGCCAGCCGCCCCAGCATCTCGAGGGTGACGTCGAACCGGGTCTGGAACACCACGAACAGCAGCGGTGCCAGGTTGTTGACGATCGCCTGGGTGACGCTGGCGACGTAGCACGCCCGTCTCGTCTCCCCGAACCCCACCGACGCCAAGCTATGCGCCATCGTCCACCCGCCGGTCCGTTCCGCCGAGGCTCGTGCACCTGAGCCGCTCTACGCGGCGCGGGCGCACACACCTCGAGGCGTCCTGTCGACCAGCGGGACCTTCAGACCGCTGACAGTCGGGCGAGGCCGGCGAAGGAGCAGTAGTAGACGTCGCGGTTCCAGCCGACGGCGGGGAACAGGACCGACTGCACGGCGCTCCCCGACGCCACGCGCAGGCGCTCGGTGCCGGTCTCGATGTCGAGCACCACGAGGTCCTCGGACATGGCGTGGGCGTGGTGGTCGGCGGTGACCAGCTCGCCGGTGTCGGCGAACAGCAGCAGGTGGCAGCCGTGGTCCTGGTCTCGGGTCCAGCGGCGGGAGAGGGTGCCGTCGTGGGCCACGTCGAAGGCGGCCAGCACCCCGTTGCCGCTGTCGAAGCCCACCGCGATGCGGCGGTCCTCGTCGACGAGCGGCGGGTTGGCCACCACCCCACCCGGGAGCCCGCAGATCTCGGTGAGCGACACCGCGCCCGTGGCCAGGTCCACCCGCACCAGATGCAGCGGCGCGGTGTTGACGCCCTGGCCCTTGAACGTGCCGACGTAGCGCTCGGACCCGAAGCCGTCGTCGAGGAACCAGGCGGCGCCGAGGGCGAGGGTGGCGTCCCAGCCATACGTCTGGCCCGGCTCGGTGACGTAGGTGGCGGCGAAGCCGGGGTCGGCCACGAGGTCCGTGCCGTCCCAGCTCGCCCGGTACAAGGTGGTGGTGCCCACCACGTAGACCGTGGACCCGTCGGCCGACAGGCGGGCGATCGACGGCTCGGGAAGCGAGCACCGGGCCACGATGGCGAGCGACCCGGGTTCGAGCACCAGCAGCTCGCACGGCGGCGGCCGGTGGGCATCGGGGTCCCCGCCGGGCAGCACGCCACCGAAGTCCTTGGTGACCAGGTGGCCGTCGGACAGGACCACGAACGAGTTGTACGGGGCATGGCGGGGCAGCTCCACGCTCGCCAGCACCTCGAGCGACGACGACAGGCGATGGGCGTGGTTGCCGAACACCACGTAGAGGCTGCCGTCGGCGTGAGCGGCCAGGCCTCCGGGCCAGGTGGGACCGCCGGCGAGGTCCACCGACCGGGCTCGTACCTCGAGGCTGACCGGGTCGACCTGCTCCACCCACGACACCGAGTCGGGCCCGGCGCTGTGGCGCAGCACGAGCACCTCGCCCGGGTCGCGCAGCACCACCATCGTGGTGGCCACCCCCTCGCGGAACACGACCGACGCGCCCTCGGCGGTGAAGCCCGGTCCGGGCGACGGGGAGCGCTGGAGGCGATCCGGCCCTCCGTCCTCGCCTGGCCACGGGCTGGGCCAGTAGCCCGCCGGGCTCACACCGGTGCCTCGACGGCCAGGCGGGGCCGGCGCGCCAGAGGCTGGCTGTCCCACAGGTCGGCCAGCAGGTCGGCCTTGGTGGCGGCGTGGGCCGGGTCGTCCCAGAGGTTGCGCTGCTGGAGCGGGTCGTGGACCAGGTCGTAGAGCTCGCCCTCGGTGCCGTCGTGGACCGCGCCGGGGAGGTACGCGCTGCACACCCAGCCGGGCCGGGTGACGGTGCGCACGTGCACGGCCACGCCGAACAGCTCGCTGTCCCACTCGGTGAGGGCCTGGTCGAAGCCCCGGGCATCGGCGTCGGCCTCGTCGGCGGGGAGCGGCTTGCCCTGCATCCACGACGCCGGTTCGAGGCCGGCGATGGTGGCGAAGGTGGGCGCCAGGTCGACCAGGCCCACCGGGCGGCTCACCACCGCGGGCACGACCCCGCTGCTCGGCGCCGGGCGCCACACGAGCGGCAGCCGCATGAGGCCGTCGACGTGGTAGGGCCCCTTGAACAACAGCCCGAAGTCGCCCTGGAGCTCGCCGTGGTCGGTGGTGAAGATCACGTCGACGTCGTCGGCCCAGCCGCGCCGGTCGATGGCCGCCAGCACCCGGCCGAGCGCCTCGTCGATCAGCTCCACCTCCACCGCGTTGCGGGCGTTGACCTCGCGCACCTGGTCGTCGGTGAGGGTGGCCGGCACCCACTTCTTGGGGGCCTCGTAGTTGGCCACCAGCGACCCGTCGTACCAGAGGCGCCAGTGGCGCGGCTTGTGGTCGAGGATGCGCTCGCGCTCGGTCCGGTCGGTGGGGTACCCGGCGGGCAGGGGCACCTCACGCCAATCCACCCGTCCCATCTCCGACGCCGGCGGGTCCCACGGGTGGTGCGGGTCGGGGAAGCTCATCCAGGCGAACCAGTCGTCGCCGGCATCGAGCGAGTCCAGCCACGAGATGGTGCGATCGGCCACCCAGTCGGTGTGGTACCAGCCGCGCGGGATCGGGTTGTCGTGCACCTGCGGCGCACCGGTCGCTCCGTCGCCCGCGGCGTTCACCTCGAAGTCGCCGTCGATCGCCGAGTAGTACATCCCCATCGCCTCGGGGTGGTTCTCGAGCAGCCACCGGGCGTAGTGCAGCGAGCCGGCGGCCCCGTGGGTGGCCAGCTCCAGGTGCTCGAAGCCGCGGTGCGGCCCGACGGTGCCGTCGGCCCAGGGGTTCTGCTTCGTCTCGTCGCCCGAGCGGGCCAGCCCGTTCTCGGTGAACCGTCCGAACGCGTCCATGAAGGGCTCGAAGTGGGCCTTGCCCACCAGGGCGGTGCGGTAGCCGGCCCGCTGGAGCTCGGCCGCCACCGAGGGGGCGTCCACCGGTAGGGGCACGCCGTTCATCCACACGCCGTGGGTGCTCGGGTGCTGCCCGGTGAGGATGGTGGAGCGAGACGGCATGCACACCACCGACTGGGGCACGGCCCGCTCGTAGCGGATGCCCTCGG
>CAZIVZ010000124.1:0-8688 GCA_964542495.1 uncultured Aquihabitans sp. | reverse complement strand
CCAGCTCGGCGGCGTCGTGGTGCTGTGGACCCTCATCCTCGGCATCGCCTTCGCCTTCTTCAAGATCCAGAACGCCCTCACCAAGGGCGGCATCCGGTCGGACGAGGCCGATGAGCTCGAGGGCCTCGACGGGCCGGAGATGGGCGCCTACGCCTACCCGGAGTTCCACCTCCACCCCGGCGAGATCACCGGTCACGGAGGTGGCAGCCCCACCTACGAGGATCCCAAGGAGCCTGTGGGCGTCTGATCCCCGTCTCCAGGTGTTGGGCGGCGGACCCACCCGTGGCGATCCGCACCTCGAACGGCGCCGCCGGCTCGCCCGGCGGCGCCGTTCGCGGTATCCCTGTCCCTGCGCGGGCCCGTCCCGCGCCCTGACCCCCAAGGCGAACCCCCCTCCCCCATGGACGTCTCCGAGCTCCTGCTCCACCTCGTGATCGTGCTGGTGGCGGCCAAGCTGGCCGCCGAAGGCGCCGAGCGCATCGGTGTGCCCGCCGTGGTCGGCGAGATCGTGGCCGGCATCGTGATCGGCCCCTCGCTGCTGGGCCTCGTGGGACGTGAGGACGAGGTGCTTCGGTTCCTCGGCGAGCTCGGCGTGATCCTGCTGCTGCTCGACGTCGGCCTCGAGATGGACATCGGCGAGCTCCGCAAGGTGGGACGGGCGTCGCTGGCGGTGGCCACGATGGGCGTGGTGGTGCCGGTGGTCACCGGCATCGCCGCCATGCGCCTGATGGGTGAGAGCGCCAACACCGCCCTGTTCGTGGGAGCCGCCCTCACCGCCACCTCGGTGGGCATCACCGCACGCGTGTTCGGCGACCTGCGGGCGCTGGCCACCTCCGAGGCTCGCATCGTCCTCGGCGCCGCCGTGGCCGACGACGTGATGGGCCTCATGGTCCTCACCGTGGTGGTCCGACTCGTGACCGAGGGATCGGTCTCGCCCCTGTCGATCCTGGGGATCATCGGCGTGGCCCTGGCGTTCCTCCTCGTCGGAGGCGGAGCCGGCCTGCGGCTCGCGCCGGCCCTCTTTCACGGCATCAACCGTCTGGCCCGCTCAAGCGGCACCCTGGTGGCCCTGGCGTTCGCCTTCACCCTCGGCTTCGCCGAGCTGGCCGACAAGGCCAAGCTGGCCCCGATCATCGGAGCGTTCCTCGCCGGACTGGCCCTGGGCAAGACCGACTCCTCCGAGCGGATCCGCTCCGAGCTGGCGCCCATCGGCCACGTGCTGGTGCCGATCTTCTTCCTCCAGATCGGGATCGATGCCGAGCTGAGCGCCTTCGGACGCACCACCGTGCTCGTCGATGCCGGGCTCCTGCTCACCGTCGCCATCGCCGGCAAGCTCGTGGCCGCCATCGGCGCCAAGCGGGCCGAGGGAGACCGGCTCCTCATCGGCCTGGGCATGTTGCCCCGAGGCGAGGTGGGCCTGATCTTCGCCACCATCGGGCTGTCGAACGGGGTGCTCGACGAGGACCTGTACGCCGCGCTGCTGCTGGTGGTGCTGGCCACCACCTTGATGACCCCTCCCCTGCTCAAGGCCCGCTCCCGCGCCGTGCTGGCCCGCGCCCGCGCCGCCCTGCGGGCGCGAGGCGGCGGCCGCGTGGACCCGATCCCGCTCGTGGTCGACGCCACCATCGACCTGCCCGGTCTGGTCGATGACGACGACGCGCTCGAGCTCGCGCTGCGCGCCGCGGTCGCCGCCAACCGGGCCACGGCGACCTCAGACCTGGTGACGTGGCTCGCCGGCCTCTCCGGCGACGTGGCCACCGGGTGGGACGAGCACGAGCGCGAGCTCCTGCTCGACGTGATCGAGCGGGGCAACGCCCGCTCGTGGCGATTCCTCGAGAGCACCGGCACGCTCGACCGCGCCCTGCCGGAGCTCTCCGACGCCCTCCGCCGACGGCGCGCCGATCCCACCGAGCTCGACCTCGACGGGCCCTACCGGTTCGGTGCCCTCGAGCGACTCCGCATCCTCGACGGCTCGGACCCGGCCGTGGAGGAGGCGCGTCGCGTCACCCATCCCGAACACCTCCTGATGGCCGCCCTGCTCATCGAGGCCCTCGACCTCGAGCCGGACCCGGCGGCCTCAGCACGGTCCCTGGTCGCCCGCATCGGGCTCGACCCCGTCGACCGGGGGGCGGTGGTGGCCCTCGTGGAGGACCGCCACCTCCTGTGGGCCGCGGCCCGGCGCACGTCGGCCCTGGCCGAGGACAACGTCCGCCAGCTCGCCGCCCACCTGGCCACCCCCGAGCGCGCCCGATGCACCTACGTGCTGGCGGCCCTGCGCGACCGCGGCCACGAGCGCTGGGAGCTGACCCGGCTCCAGGAGCTGCACCGGCTGGTGCAGGACACGCTGATCCGGGAGGCCCCCGACGCCGAGTCCCGCGACCTGCTCGAGCAGCGTCGCACCGACCTGGCCCGCGAGGTGGGCGACGACGACCGAGCCGTGGCCCGGGTGCTGTCCGCCCCCGCCCGCTTCCTCCTCGTCGCCGACCGGGCCGAGGCCGCCCGGCAGTTCGCCTCGATCGACCCCCTCCCACCCAAGCGCCAGATGCGCGTGCACGTGGAGCCCGGCACCCGAGAGGGCCGGTACTGGGTCGAGGTGGTGGCTCGCGACCGGGCCGGGATCCTCGCTGGCACCACCACGGCGTTGGCGTCGTTGGGCTTCGATGTGCGCCGGGCCGAGGTGGCCACCTGGCCCGACGGTGGCGCCTTGGAGCTGTTCGAGGTCAGCGGCCTGATCCCCCCCGACCCCGACGCGCTGGCCACCGCCGTCGACCGCGCCGCGGCCGACTTCAACGAGGCCGGCCCACTGCCCGAGGTCACGCTCCGGTTCGATCACCGGGCATCGCCCTGGCACAGCGTGTGCGAGATCGACGCCGTGGAACGTCCGGGCCTGCTCGCCGAGGTGGCCGCGGTCCTCCGAGCCGCGGGGGTCACCGTCCGGTCGGCGTCGGCCCGCAGCTTCGAAGGCCGGGCCTACGACACCTTCGAGGTCACCACCACCGGGGGCCAGAAGCTGGGAGCCGACGACGAGGAGCGGATCCGCTCGTTCGCCGCCAACGGGGTGTCCGTGCAACGGCGGCGCTTCGGGTCCCGGGTGGTGGCCCGCTCCAGCTGAGCAGGCGGTCGGTGGAGGTCAGCCGGTGCCCGACGACGACCCGGGCAGCACCCGGTACGACTCGTACACGCCGTCGATGGCCCGGATGGCGCCGAGCACCACGCCGAGGTGCGACGGATCGCCCAGCTCGAAGTCGAACTGCATGGCGGCCATGCGGTCGCCACCGGTCTTCATCGAACAGGTGAGGATGTTGACGTGCTGGTCGGAGAGCACGGTGGACACGTCCCGAAGGAGGCGCGGGCGATCCAGGGCCCGTACCTCGATGGAGGCCACGAACGTGCCCCCGGCGAAGTCCTCGTCCCACTCCACCTCGATGAGGCGGTCCCGCTGCCCGGCCTGGAGCGATGCGGCGTTGGCGCAGTCGGTGCGGTGCACCGAGACGCCCCGGCCCCGGGTGACGAAGCCGATGATCTGGTCGCCCGGCACCGGCGTGCAGCACCGGGCCAGCTTCACCATGACGTCGTCGAGCCCCTCGACGTGGACCCCGGCACCGGGGCTGGTGGCCTTCATGGTGCGGGTGCCGCGGACCGTGGTGGGGAGCTGCTCCTCGCGCTCGGGATCGCCGAAGCGCAGCAGCTTGCCGATGCGCGCCACGACCGACTCGGCCGACACGTGGTGCTCGCCGATCGCGGTGTGCAGGGCGTCGACGTCGACGTAGTTGAGCCCCGTGGCCACCTCGGCCAGCAGAGCGCCCGGCAGCTTCTGCGTGGGCAGGCCCTCGCGACGGAGGTGCTTCAGGAGCTCCTCGCGACCGTTGTCCTTGGCGTCCTCGCGGCGCTCCCGGGAGAACCACTGGCGGATCTTGTTGGCGGCTCGCGGGGTCTGGACGATCTGGATCCAGTCTCGGCTGGGGCCGGTGCCCTCGACCTTCGAGGTGAAGATCTCGCAGGTGTCTCCCGAGGTCATCTGGTGGCTCAGCGACACCAGCCGGCCGTTGACCCGGGCGCCCACGCAGGCGTGGCCCACCTCGGTGTGCACCGCGTAGGCGAAGTCGATCGGGGTGGCGCCCTTGGCCATGGTGACCACCCGGCCCTTTGGGGTGAACACGTAGACCTCGTCCTGCTCGAGGTCGACCTTCAGCGTCTCCATGAACTGGGCCGGGTCGGAGGTCTCCTCCTGCCAGTCGACGATGCGGTTGAGCCACGCCAGCTCGTCGCTGGGCGAGCCCACCTTGTAGGCGAAGTGGGCGGCCACGCCGAGCTCGGCGCGCTGGTGCATCTCGTGGGTGCGCAGCTGGACCTCGAGCGGCTTTCCCTGGGGCCCGATGACGGTGGTGTGCAGCGACTGGTACAGGTTGAACTTGGGCATGGCCACGTAGTCCTTGAAGCGACCCTGCACCGGGCGCCACGTGGCGTGGATCGAGCCGAGCGCGGCGTAGCAGTCGCGCACGGAGTCGACCAGGACCCGGATGCCGATGAGGTCGAAGATGTCGTCGAACTGCCGACCCTTCACCACCATCTTCTCGTAGATGCTCCACAGGTGCTTGGGCCGACCGCTCACGTCGGCCTCCACACCGAGCTCGGCCAGCCGCAGCCGCACCTGCTCGAGCACCTGCTCGAGGTAGAGCTCGCGCTCGGGGGCACGGCTGGCCACCATGTGGTCGATCTCGGCGTACTGCTTCGGGTGCAGCGTGGCGAAGCTGAGGTCCTCGAGCTGCTGCTTGAGGTCCTGCATGCCGAGGCGGTGGGCCAGCGGTGCGTACACGTCGAGCGTCTCGCGGGCGATGCGGGTCTGCTTGTCGGTGGGCATGGCGCCGAGCGTGCGCATGTTGTGGAGCCGGTCGGCCAGCTTGATCATGAGGACGCGGATGTCCTTGGCCATGGCCACGAGCATCTTGCGCATCGACGCGGCCTGCTGGGCCGCCTTGGAGTCGAACTGGACCCGGTCGAGCTTGGTCACCCCGTCGACGATCCGGGCCACCTCGTCACCGAAGCGGTCGGCCAGCTCCTCGAGGGTGATGCCGGTGTCCTCCACCGAGTCGTGGAGCAGGGCGGAGACGATGGTGACGTCGTCGAGCCCCAGGTCGGCCACGATCTGCGCCACCGCCAGCGGATGGTGGATGTAGGGCTCGCCGCTGCGTCGGGTCTGGTCGACGTGGGCGGCCGCCGCCAGCTCGTAGGCCTGCGAGATCATGGCCGTGGAGGTCTTGGGGTGGTGCGACCGGTACGCGGCCAGCAACGGCGCCGTCTCGACCGAGGCGGGCGCGCTCGACCGGCGCCACGGCAGCACCCGGCTCACGGTCGACATGGCCCCAGCCTACGGGGGCGGCCGACCCCGTCAGTCGTAGGTGAGCAGCGACACCACGCGGTCGTGGCCGAGCGCGGCCCGACCGTCGAGGAACCCGAGCTCGATGAGGAAGGCGAAGCCCACCACCACGCCGCCCAGCTTGGTCACCAGCCGGGCCGTGGCCGCCGCCGTGCCCCCGGTGGCCAGCACGTCGTCGACGATCAGCACGCGCTCACCGGGCGCCACCGCGTCCCGGTGGATCTCGAGCAGGTCGGTGCCGTACTCGAGGGCGTACTCCTGCCGCTCGATCTCCCAGGGGAGCTTGCCCGCCTTGCGCACCGGCACGAAGCCCGCCTCGAAGCGGTACGCCACCGGCGCGGCCAGGATGAAGCCTCGGGCCTCGGTGCCGAGCACCTTGGTGATTCCGTCGCCGGCGAAGGGGTCGGCCAGCGCGTCGATGCACGTGTGGAACGCCCGGGCGTCGCCCAGCAGCGGGGTGATGTCCTTGAAGACGATCCCCGGCTGGGGGAAGTCGGGGATGTCCCGCACGTGGGGGCCGAGGACCTCGGCGGGCGAGCTCATCGCTTGCCCGGCTTGCGTGGGCGTGGGGTCCCGCCGGGGCCGAGCCCCACGACCGATTCCATGACCGGGTCCGACGAGACCGAGACCTTCTCCTGCTCCACCACGCTGCCGTGGCCCCGCTCGGCGATCTGGCGTCGCAGGTCCCGGTAGCGGGGCTCGCGCTCCTTGAGCAGGGCGAGCAGCGGGGTGGCGATGAAGATCGACGAGTAGGCGCCCGACAGCAGACCGAGGAACAGGGCCAGGCCGAACTCCTCGAGCGTGGAGGCGTTGAGCACGAACGAACCGACGATCAGCACCGAGAGGATCGGCAGGAGCGAGGTGATCGACGTGTTGAGGGACCGCATGAGCACCTCGTTGAGCGACTGGTTCGCCATCTCGGTGTAGGTGATCCTGCTCTTGGCGCTGAGGAGCTTGGTGTTCTCGTTGACCCGGTCGAACACCACGATGCCGTCGTAGATGGAGAAGCCCAGCATGGTGAGCAGGGCCACCACGGTCGCCGGGGTTATCGGGAAGCCGAGCAGCGCGTAGATGCCGACCACGAGCAGCAGGTCGTGGAAGAGCGCCGCCACCGTGGCGATGGCCATCTTCAGCTCGAATCGGATCGTGATGAAGATCGTGATCGCGATGAGGAAGACCACCAGGGCGGTGCGGGCCTTCTCGGAGATCTGCTGGCCCCACGACGGGCCCACGGTGTCGACCGTGATCTCCGAGGCGGGGGTGCCGGTGAGCTTCGCCAACTCGCTGGTGACGTCTTGGCCCACGCGGGTGATCTCGGCGTCCTCGAGGTCCGAGAGGGCGTCGATGTGGCCCTGGATCGAGGTGACGGCCTTGTCCACCACCGCCGTCTTCGCCTTGGCGGTCTTGGCCTTCGCCAGCGCGGACGGCACGGCGTCGGCCTCGTCCTGGATGGCCTGCAGCTCATCGGGAACGTCGTCTCGGAAGGGGCCGTCGAGCGCACCCACGTCGTCTCGCAGGGCCTCGATGTCGCGGCGGGAGCCGTCGGGCACCTTGGCCACCAGATCGCCGAGCGATGACGAGACATCGGCGAGCGCATCGGTGGTGGCCTTGGAGGGCTCGGCGGTGGCCTCGGCCTCCACGCGAAGGAACCGGGTGTTCTTCCCGTCGCTGACCTGGGTGACCTCTTGGACCTGGACGTCGGCGTAGCCCAGGTCGGCCATGGCCTGCTGCACGTCGGACACGGTGGCCTTGCCCGCCTCCACCTGCCAGACGGTGCCACCGGTGAAGTCGATGCCCAGGTTCAGCCCCTGGGTGACCACGGTGGCGATGCCGATGAGCAAGATCGCGCCGGACACGCCGAACCAGATCTTCCAGCGACCGACGATGTCGTAGTCGGTCTCGCCGTGGTAGAGGCGCTTCAGGGCCCCGCGCCGGGCCGTCTCGGTAGCGGTGGGATCGCTCATGCCGGCACCCCCTTGGTGGTGACCACCTGGTCCGTGGCGGTTCCGACGCCGAAGAACCGGCCCGTGGCGAACCGCGGCGAGCGCGACAGGAGCAGGATCAGCGGCCGGGTGAAGGCGACGGCCACCAGGAGGTCGAGGATCACCGACAGGCCCAGGAAGTAGGCGAAGCCGCGCACGGGCCCGACCGTGAGGTACCAGAGCAGGAACGCGCCGATGAACGCGGCACCGTTGGCGGTGAACACGGTCTTGATGCCGCTCTCGTAGCCGCGCTCGGTGGCCGAGCGCACGGATCTGCCGTTGCGTATCTCGTCCTTGATCCGCTCGAACACCACGACGTAGGTGTCGACCGTGGTGCCGACCGACACGATGACGCCGGTGATGCCGGCGAGGGTGAGGGCGAGTCCCTGGGTGGCCGACAGGAAGCACACCAGCGCGTACATGAGCGCGCCCCACACCATGAGGCTCACCACCACCACCATGCCGAAGCCGCGGTAGTAGAGGATCATGTAGAGGCACAGGGCGAGGACGCCGATGAGCCCGGCGATCAGGCCGGCCCGGAGCGAGTCGGCGCCGAGGCTGGCCGACACCTGCTGGAGGGCGGCCTGCTCGAACTCCACCGGGAGCGAGCCGTAGCGCAGCACGAGGGCCAGGTCCTTGGCCTCGCCTTCGTCGAACCCACCGGAGATGGTGAAGTCGTCGGCGGCGAGGTCGAGACCGTTGACCGTCGGAGCCGACAGCACCACGCCGTCGAGCACGATCGCCACCGCGCCGCGCTGCGCCCCGGAATCGTCGGTGCCCACCGGTGGGCATTCGGCCGCGGCGTTGTAGCAGGAGTTGAACAGCGCGTTGGCGGTGTCCTTCTGCGAGCCCTTGACGGCCACGTTGACCTGCCAGTCGCCACCGTTCAGCACGGCGTTGGCCCGGCTGAGGGCGTCACCGTTGAGGCCGACGGGGCCGAGCGTGTAGAGGGCGGCCCCGTCACTCGACTCCAACACGGCGCCGGCCGGTGCCGCGCCCCCCGGCTCCGTGGTGGTGGAGGAGGTGGAGGCGTTGGTGCTGCCGGCCCCACACGCCGCCGGGCCGTCGCCGGCGTCGGCCGGGGTGGTGGTCGTGGTGGTGCCCCCGGCGGGGACGGTGGTGCTGGTGGGCGCCTCGGTGGTGGGCGGCACGGTGGAGGTGGTGGTGGGCGGCAGCGTGGTGGTGGGGGCGAACTGCACCGGCAGCGCTCCTTCGCCCTCGCCGGCGCCGACCATGCCCATCCCGGTCTCACCCTCGCCGTCGGCCGCCGTGGTGGTGGACGATGCTGGCGCGGTGGTGGTGCCGCCTGCCGCGGTGGTGGAGGTGGTG
>CAZIVZ010000123.1:0-8703 GCA_964542495.1 uncultured Aquihabitans sp. | reverse complement strand
CTGGCTCGAGCTGTTCCACGACGCCGTGGAGCTCGGGTGGACCGGCCCGAACGCACGGCGGGCCCTGGACCTGGCACACCACGTCGCCCGGGTCCACGCTGCCCGCCTCGTCCGACGGCCGGACGACCAACTGCTCGTCTGGAGCGCCGGCAGCACAACCGAACCCACCGAGTGAGCGACGTCGCCGGCGCCCACGGGTTGTGGCCCGCTCGCCGGCGGGTCACGATGTCGCGGTGGCCTCCCCGTTGCGCCTCTCGTCGTCCCGCACGTATCCGGTCGAGCGCGACCGGGCCTTCACCCGCACCCTCACCTGGCCCCTCGAGGAGCTGTTCTGTCGCCGCTACGGGCCCATCCCGCCCATCGCGGGCACCGACCAGGAGGGGGAGTGGGGCGCGGTCGGCCAGGAGCGCCCCATCCGCACCGGCGACGGCGGCTCCATGCGGGAGCGGCTCGTGGAGGTCGACCCTCCGCACCGCTTCGCCTACGAGATCACCGGCGTGACCGGACCGATGAAGCCGCTGGCGTCGCGCATCGAGGGATCGTGGAGCTTCGACGAGGTGGGCACGGGCTGTCGCATCACGTGGCGGTGGACGATCCACCCCGCCTCGGGCGTGTCAGCCCTGGCGCTGCCGGCCTTCGGTCGCTTCTGGAACGCGTACGCCCGCCGATCGCTCGACCACCTCGAGGAGCTGCTGCTTCGTCCGACGCAGAGCTCAGAGGACGTCGTCGACTGACCGCCCCAGTGCGAGCCGTCCGCCGTGGACGAGCGTGAGCTCCGGGGTGAAGGGGTGCATCTTGGCGCCGCGGATGTCTCGGTAGCACCGCTCGACGACCGAGCCTCGGGAGAACGAGCGGCCACCGGCCACCTCCATGGCGAGATCGCACACCTCGATGCCGGCGAGGGCGATCTCCCGCTTGGCGGCCATCACCGACGCCACCCGCTCCATCGATGGCATCGGGTCGTCTCCCACCGCGACGAGCGCGCCGTCGAGCGCCCAGGAAGCCACCTGGATCCGGTGGTGCATGAGGCCGACCTGGCGCTGGACCAGCGGGTCCTCCGCGCGATCCATGGCGGCGTCGAGCGCGGCCTGGTACGCCGCCTCGGCGACGCCCAGGTAGACGCCGGAGATGATCGGGAAGGCGATGCTGAAGATCACCTGGAGCGGGGGGTCGATGACGCCGTAGGGGCGGTCGGCCAGCACCCGCTCGTCGGGGACGAACACATCGTCGATCGCGATGCTGTTGCTGCCGGTGCCTCGCATGCCGAGGGTGTCCCAGTCGTCGAGCACCGACACCCCGTCGGCCCCGATCGGCACGGCCATGTTCAGCACCCGCCGCCCCTGCTCGGGGTCGTCGTAGGCGAACATGGTCGACATGACGGTGCCGACCGGAGACTGGCTGCAGAACACCTTGCGGCCCGACACCCGGTAGCCGCCGTCGACCTTCACCGCCTCGCCCCTCGGGTGGGTCTGGTCGGAACCGCCGGTGGACACGAGCACGATTCCCTCATCGGCCACCCGGCGCAGCGTGGCCTCCGCGCCGGGGAGCCCCCGCCGGTGGCGCCATGCGGTGAAGGCCACCACGTGCTGGTGCATGGCCGTGGCCAGTGCGGTGGAGCCGCAGTGGTGCGCGAGCTCGCGCTGCACGGCGGCGAGCTCGGCGATCGAGGCGCCGCCGCCACCCAGTTCGGTGGGGACGGCCAGCGCGAGCAGGCCGGCGTCTCGCAGGGCGTCGATCCCCTCGTGGACGAACGTGCCGTCGCGGTCGTGGCGGCCGGCGTGCTCGGCGATGGTGGCACCGACGGTCGCGGCCAGGTCGAGGTGGGTGGTGGTGTCTGGGGGGAAGCTGATCGTGGTCATGGGTCCAGTGGACGACCCCGAGCGATCCGCAACTAGTACGAGATCTGGACCCGACCGGTACAGATCGTGGACTTCCGTCCGAAGCGGTGCGGCGCGACGATGGCCCCATGCCCGACTACGGCCGGTACTGCCCGGTCGCCTTGTCCAGCGAGGTGCTGGCCGACCGCTGGACGCCGTTGATCGTGCGGGAGCTCGTGCTGGGCAACACGCGGTTCAACGACATCGCCCGTGGCCTCCCCGGTGTGTCGCGCACGCTGCTCGCCCAGCGCCTGCGCCACCTGGAGCGGCGTGGGGTGCTCGAGACGTGGCCGTCCCCCACCGGTCGAGGAAGCGAGTACCACCTGACCCCCGCCGGGAAGGATCTCGAGGTGGTGCTCGAGGTGATGGGCCGCTGGTCGGTGCAGTGGCTCTACGACGAGTTCCGCGACGACGTGGAGGCCACCACGCTCATGTGGTGGATGCACCGGCGCGTCGACGAGGACCGTCTTCCCCCGGGCCGGGTCATCGTGGAGTTCGACCACACCGAGCCGATCGCCGTCAAGGTGTGGCTGGTCCTCGACCGCGGCGAGGTCTCGGTCTGCATGCAGCACCCGGGGACCGAGCCCGATCTCGTCGTCCGCTCGACCACACCAGCCCTCGCACGGGTGTTCAGCGGAGCGGACCGGTGGTCCGCGTCGGTGGCCACCGGCGGCATCGACGTCTCCGGTCCGCCGGGGCTGGCTCGCAAGCTGCCGACCTGGTTCCGGTGGAGCCCCTGGGCCGACGACGTCCGCGCCCGACAGCGGGTCTCGGACGTCGCTGGCTGACCCGGGCGTCGTGCGGCCTGTTTGGACGGTCGACCTGGGATGCGGACCGATCGAGAACCAGAGCATCGTCCTCGATGAACGATTCTGTGCCTCTATGTAGCCAAGACGATAGAGGTTGATAGAGGCGGTGATCGACCTCACTCGCCAGATCAGCCGGCGATTCCGAAACCAGGAGCGCGCCCGTCGACTCCAGCGGATCGCCACCTCCTTCTTGCGGGCGACCGGGGCCACGGTGACGAGAGGCGCCGTTGCCTTCGATGTGCAGCCCGAGCCGGGTGTGGCCGACTCGGGGTCGCTCGAGACCGACTTGACGGAGCCCCTCGTCGAGCTCGGTGAAGCGGCACGGGAGGAAGGGGCGGGCGCAGTGATCCTGATCGATGAGCTGCAGGATGCGGGCGCGGATGCTCTGGTGGGGTTGGTCGGCGCGTGTCACCGGGTCAACCAGTTGCAGCTTCCGGTGGTCATCGCCGGAGCCGGGCTGCCGACGTCGGCCGCGTCCTGTCGGAGGCGAAGTCCTATGCGGAGCGCCTGTTCGATGTTCGTACCGTCGGCCGGCTCGACGACGACGCTCAGCGCGACGCGATCGCGGAGCCGGCGGCTGCGCTCGGGGTCGACTTCGAGCCGCGGGCACTGTCGAGGCTGGGGGAGCTCGCGGGGGGCTATCCGTTCTTCATCCAGACGCACGCGAAGTTTGCGTGGGATGTGGCGGTCGATGCTCCGATCACACTCGCTGACGTCTCGGTCTCCGAGCCGCGGGCTGGCGAACAGCTCGACCAGTCGTTCTTCGGGCCTCGCTACGAACGTGCCACCCCCGCGGAACGGCGATACATGCACGCGGTGGCGTCGCTCGGCGACGGCGCCGTCTCGACGTCGGAGGCGGGCGCGGTGCTCCACCGCCGGCCGTCAGACGTGTCGGTGCAGCGCGACGGTCTGCTGGCCAAGGGCCTGGTCTACGCGCCAGATCGCGGGTTGATCGACTTCACCGTCCCCCACATGTCCGCATACCTGCGTGGACGAACAGACCACGACATCGGATAGCCACGGAGGCCACCGCCCGCCTGATCGCAGCCTGCGGACCTGAGGGGACGAAGGCACCCACCACCGGATCCCGGTCGCCCAGTTCGAGCGGTACACCCACGACTTCTTGCGTCGGATGGCCGAAGCCAGCGCGGACGACATCGAGGCCGAGCTCCTCGCTGACTGGTGAGCCCCAAACAGGAGGGTTGTCGACTTCCTCTCTGTGGCGGATACTGGACAGCGCCCTACGGTGATGCTCCGGAGGGAAGGAAGTCCCAGAGGGCCAGGCCGAGGATCCCACGGATCGACTAGGCCGGGAGCTGGGACTTTCGGCTTTTCAGGGGTAGGTCAGGCCGTCGAGGACGCCGCTCGCCACCAGCTGGTCGTGACGCTCGGAGTTCTGACCGACGAGGTGCTCTCGGCACGATCCACCGATCGCGTCCGCGATCCACAGCAGTGGTTCTGCCTTGGTACGCCAGTCGTAGGTGAACGGGGCTCCTCCGGCGTCACGGAAGGTATCGAGCAGTACGGCGCGATCCCGCCCGTCTTCGCGACCGCCCTGCGACTCGATGGCGAGGTGACCGATACCCTCGCGGGCAAGGTCACGAGCGAGTCCGGCCAGAAGCTCCCGCCGCGCTCTCACCTGACCGCGTCGAGACGTCGCCTTCACCCGGACGTGGGCGATCACACCGTGCTCCTCGATCAACGAGATCATCCGATCCCTCATCGATGGGCCCTCGTTGCGCCAGTGGAAGGTGCGCGACCTGGAGGCCACGAGGTCGAGGAGATCGGGCCTGATCCGCTCCGACTCGACGATCACGGCTGAGGTGAGCAGGTAGTGGACCCCACCACCGACGACGGCAGCGGCCTCGTCCATCGCCGCCACGATCCCGTTCGGGAAGGGCTGGCCATCTGCGGGAGCCGGATTGCCGCTCACGATTGCCCTGCCTTGGACGGGCGGGTCCCCCGCGGGCCGAACGGAGGTCGAAGCGTGTACCTGTTCTCCGCCGTGTAGCCGGCGGGAGCCAGGGGAGCCTTCTTGAAGCCTTTGTCGATCTGCAGCAGGCCATGCCGTTCGAGTCCATGGACGCCGCGGTTGACGGTGTCGGCGCTGATCCCGTACCAGTCGGGCCCTGACTCGAAGGGCAGCCTGAACTCGTCGAGCTGCGAGAGGGCGATCAGGAGCATCGCCACAGCCGGTAGGTCGAGCACTCGGAACCAGCGCTCGCCCGCAGGGCCGTCGAGCCAGAACGAGTGAGGGAGCTTCAGGTGCCGTGTCCCGCTACTGCCCGGGTGGGTGTACGGCCGGCCCGAGCCGTCCTCACAGAGCAGTCGGATCTCCGCCATCCGCTTGCGCCTCGACCGCTCCACGAGCCGCCGGTCCTCGATGCGCCTCCACGCCTTCGAGATGGTGGAGGTCGCCGTGTTCGACTGAGGCAGTTCGAGCCCCAGCGCCCGGGCCCACACGGATGCCGGCAACGCGGTGTCCCACGGTTCGGAGGAGGCCTTCGTGAGGGCGAGCAGGTAGAGGGTGAGCCCACGGGAGTCGCCCGAGCGAACGAAGTCCGACAGGGGCCCCGGCCGAACCTGCCCGCCCCGCTCCTTCTCCTGCAGGAATGCGACCCGAACCGGTACGGCGGCGCGGCCCGACTGTGCGACGATCGCGTCCACGGTCTCATCCGACGTCGCCGCCGGCGGGGTCGGCGGGGTCGGATGGTGACTCGCTGGCGACATGCGTGCCAGGGTACCGAACCATCCGGCTGTCACGTCCCACATGGAGGCTGCGAACCACCACCATCCGCACCTCTGAATTACCGGTCCAGCGGTACCTTTACGAGCACATACAAGTCCCGGTCGGAGCACCAGTCCCAGTACCACAAGGACCGCGGGACCGGCGGACCTACGAGCGGCGGATGGTGGCTCAGCTGGCCCGCGACCGCCGCCCTCGCCCGGACGCTGACTCGATGTTCGGGGCGAACCCCTGGGCAAGGGACTTCGCGGGAGCCAGCGGCATCAACACCAGCACCAGAGGCGCCTCGTCCACGATTGGCGCCACTCCGAGTCAGTCCCGAGGAGCGAGCAACTCGGTCACGCCGCCTCGGCATCGGCGAACAGCTGGGCCTGTTCGAGGACGAGCCGATGGATCGAGGCAAGGTCCAAGCAGCAGATCGGCTCGCTGCGCTGATCGCCTGCTCCTTCCCCCGCGCTGAGTTGACGCGCCTCGGGCATCAGATCGTCGAGCACGACAAGGATGCGAATGCCGAGCTCGCTGCTGCGCTGGGGGAAGCCACGACAACACCACCGCCGCCGGACGACTTGCAAGGCCAGGACATCGAGCCACTCGACCTTGCCGCCAGAGCGCGGATCGTGATCGACAACGCGGATCACTCGAGCCCGGGAGACCTGGCCGACCTTCTGCAACTCGCCGACACCTGAAGTCCAGGAACGTCGAAACCCCTGGCCAGACGCACGTTTCGTGCGCTCGCCAGGGGTCTCGTTCGTGGCACCCCCAACGGGATTCGAACCCGTGCCGCCACCTTGAGAGGGTGGTGTCCTAGGCCGCTAGACGATGGGGGCTGGATGCGGTTGAGCAGTCCTGTCTAGCACCCGCCCCCAGCGCGGTCCCAGCCGATGGTCGGTAGGGGGCAGCTCGTGCCCGAGGCGGACGCGTCCGAGGCGGCGGAGGGCGCTCCGCCGGGGCCGCCCATGGCGCCCGTGCCGAGGTCACCGCCGGATCGAGGCGGCCGTCACGGTGGAGCCGCTGGTGTCACCCATCACCGAGACGGTGTCGCCCTCGGCGATGTCGGACACCGCGATCTCCTCGGTGACCGCCTCGGCGCCGGCGGCGGCTCGGTCCCGTGGTGGCTTAGGTTGCAGCCCATGACGTCACCAACGGACACGCAACCCGAGATCGTCGAGGTCGAGCTGGTTCCTGCCGCCGTCGTGCGCAAGGTGGTCGAGATGACCGCCCTCGCCGAGTTCTTCGACGAGGCGTTCGGCCAGGTCCTCGCCACGCTGGTCGCCGAGGGCATCGAGCCGACCGGTCCGCCGTTCGCGCTGTACCGCGGTCAGCCGACCGACACCGCGGATCTCGAGGTGGGGTTCCCCGTCGATCGGGCCATCGGGACCGTAGAACCGGTGGAGCCCGGCTCGACCCCCGGCGGCCGGGTCGCCCGGCTCGTCCACGTCGGCGCCTACGACGAGCTGGGTCGTAGCTGGGAACGGTTGGCGGCATGGATCGCCGCCCAGGGCGAGAAGCCGGCGGCCGACCTCTGGGAGGTCTACCTGACCGAGCCCACCCCGGGCGCCGACCCGGCCGGCCTTCGCACCGAGCTGAACTGGCTTCTCGCGTAGCTCCTGGTGGCGGCGACCGTGGTGCTGGTTCGCTGCGGTCAGAAGGTGTAGCCGGCGGCGACGGCGTCGTCGCGGAACATCTTCACGGTGGCGAGCGAGAAGTCGTCGAGGTCGCGACCGAACAGGCTCAGCTTGTCGAGCAGCCCGGGGGTGAGGGTGATGATGTCGCAGCCGGAGCGGTCGGCCTGGAGGACGTTGAGGATCTCTCGGGGGCTCGCCCAGAGCAGCTCCAGCTCGGGGTGCGGCACGAGGAGGGCCTTGGCCTGGCGCATCACCGGCTCGGGATCGATGCCGGCATCGGCGATCCGCCCGGCGAAGACCGAGATGACCGCGGGCGGCCCACCCGCCAGGGCGTCGGCCGCGGCGGCCACCTGGTCCAGGGTCATGAGTGCGGTGGCGTTGATCGAGACCCCGGCGCGGGAGAGCCGACGCATGAGGGGCGTGGCGGTGGTGCCGGCGGTGTCGGTGATCGGGATCTTCACCACGACGTTGTCGGCGATGTCGTGCAGGGCGAGGGCCTGGCGCTCCATCTCCGCGAAGTCATCCGCGATCACCTCGAAGGAGATGGGCTTGGTGGCCACCTGGCTCGTCAGCACCTTGACGAAGGCGGCGTAGTCGGTCACCCCGGCCTGGCGCATCAGCGTGGGGTTGGTGGTGAAGCCCTTGATGAGGGGATCGTCGGCCCAGCGCTCCGTGGCGGTCAGGTCGGCGCCGTCGGCGTAGATCTGGATCCGGAGCTCGTCGACGACGGCGTTCATGTGACCTCCGCGTGGGACGAGGGATCGGCGGGACCGCCACCGTAGGCGTGCGGGACCTGCGCCACCGCGAGCAGCTGCCACCCGGCGCGAGACGAGCAGCGCCGAGGTTGCAGCAGCGCGCCGAACACCCGCATCGTCGCGGCTGCGATCGGCGAGGGAGGTCCGCTGGCGGCGGCGTCGTCGATGAGGCGCTCGCCCCGGGCGAGCACCACGAGCTTGTAGAGGTTGAACGACGGGAACCCGTGACCGCGAACGAGCTCGGGTGTGAGGCCGGCGTCGAGGATCACCTGGCGGAGCGACGCGGCGTCGTAGTGGCGTCGGTGGCCGATGTGGCGGTCGAAGGCCGTGCGTGGTCCACCGGGGACCGTGATCAGCACCCGGCCGCCGGCGGTCACCGAGCGCGACGCGTTGCGCAGCAGCACCGCCGGCTCCTCGACGTGCTCGAGCACCTCGCTGCAGATGGCCACATCGGCCCAGCCCGTCAGCTCCGGCAGGTCCACCGGGGCGCGCAGCAGGTCGGCCTGGACGAAGCGGGCGCCCGGCACCTTCTGGCGTGCCCGCTCGATCCCGGTGGTGCTCAGCTCGAGCCCGGCGAGCTCGACGTCGGGGAGCTCGGCGCGGAGCGAGCGGAGCAGGTCCCCCTGGCCGCTGCCGATGTCGAGCACGCGCCGAGGCGGCTCGAGCCGGCCGAGGTACCGGGCGATCAGCGCTCGGCGGTAGCGCTGCGCCGGGTTCTCGCTGGCCGAGTCGGCGAACTCGTCCCAGTGGGACTCCCAGTCGTCCCGAGCCGGTCCGGCGGTGCCGTGGCGGGGATCCATCAGCGGTCGCCGCCGGCGTGGTCGAGGAGGATCAGGTCGACCGCGTCGGCGAGGCTGGCCACGATGTGGTCGGGGCGCTCGGGCCGGCGCT
>CAZIVZ010000122.1:7489-8710 GCA_964542495.1 uncultured Aquihabitans sp. | reverse complement strand
TACGTCGAGTGGATAGCAGCCCGACACCAGCCCGGCCCGCGGCGCCGTGGTGCAGTCGATGAAGGTGCGGCAGAGGCGGCGGCGGTCGAGCCCGGCGCCGTGGAGCACGTCGCGCGGGAGGTCCGGGTAGCTGAGGACCATGCGGCCCAGGCCCACGCTCGCTGCTCCCCCGCCGGCCACGACCGCCTCGGCTGCGTGCGCCACCCAGTCCTGGAGGTAGGTGTAGCCCGAGCCGGTCACGGCCACGTCGGCCCGGTGGGCTTCGAGCTCGGCGGTGACGGCCACCAGGCGGGCCACGCCCACCAGGGGATCCTCCGGTGGCTGGTAGCCGTCGGACGGAGGAAACCACGCCGGGCGCTGGATGTGGGGCGCGTAGTAGGGGCTGCCGGCGGTGACGTTCACCAGGTGCACGCCCATTCCGGCGAGCAGGTCGAGCAGGGCCTTGGGCTCGGTGAGGTCGATGCCGAGGCCGGTGCCGTCACCGCCGAACGCGTGGCGGTAGCGACCGTCGACGGGCTCGGGCTCGCCCACCCGGTCCGCACCGGGCCGGAACGGCACGAAGTCGAAGGCGCTGAAGCGCACGCCGATGCCCAGGCTCGGCGCCGCCTGCTGCACCGCCTCGATCGTCTGGCGCAGGAACCGCGTGCGTCCTTCGAAGCCCCCGCCGTAGGGCCCGGGCCGGTCGACAGCGCCGAGCAGCTCGTGACCGAGGTAGCCGTGACACGCCTTCACGTCTACGAAGTCGAATCCGGCCGCTTGCGCCCGCACGGCGGCGGCGGCGAACAAACCGGTGAGCTCGTCGAGCTGGGTGTCGGTGATGGTGGTGACGGGGCGGCCGGCGGGGAGCCTGGGGTCGAGTAGCGGGTGGGGGCCGGCGATCACCGGTGCCATCCCCTCCGCCGTGGGGCGGCTGAACCGGCCCGAGTGGGTGAGCTGGAGGCCCACCACCAGGTCGTCGGTGGCGCCCATGGCCCCGGAATGGGCGGCCTCCACGCTCGCTCGAAGCCCGGCCAGGGCCTCGCCATGGGCGTCGGTGTGGATCGTCAGCTGGTGGGGGTTGGCCCGCCCGGCGGGGTGCACCGCCACCGCCTCACCACCCCAGATCAGCTTGGCGCCCGACTCCCCGAAGTGCCGCCACCGCCGCGCCACCAGCTCGGTGGGCAGGCCGTCGGTGGTGCCGTCCCAGCCCTCCATCGGCAGGATCGTGAAGCGGTTGCCGAC
>CAZIVZ010000122.1:0-7389 GCA_964542495.1 uncultured Aquihabitans sp. | reverse complement strand
CGGATCCGGTCCCACTCGGGCTGGCGCAGCAGCGACGAGTGCTTGGCGCCGATGCAGGCCGACACGCCCATCACCCCCCGGTAGGTCTCGAGGTCCCAGATCCTGCCGGTGGGGGCGAACTGCGTGCTCAGCTCGAACCCGATGAAGCGGTCGACGGCGCTGCCGATGGCCTCGTGGGCCGCCACGGTGGCGACTGGGTCGAGCGACGCCAGGCCGAAGCTCGGGAACACCACCGGCACGGCGCCGGCCTCGGCCACGTCGACCACGGCTCGCACCTGGCGGGCCTCGTCGAACGCGTCGCCCGGCGCGTCGTCGACCCAGGCACCGGCCACCAGCATTCCCTCGCCCGTGACGCCCTCGGCCACCTGGAGCACCCGGGCGCGCTCGGCGGGCGTGAGCAGGTTGCCGTAGCCGGTGTCCATGTTCACCGCCGGCACCAGGCCGGCTGTCACCGTGCGCTCCACCAGCTGGGCCAAGGTGCCCAGGTCAGGCGAACCGTCAGCAGCGATGGGCAGCAGCATCGCGGAGATGCCCAGGATGCGACGCCGGGGCCGCAGCAGGTCGAACGGAGCGCCCAGGTCGTCCACGTCGACAGTGTGGCCGATCTCTCGGCCACGTGGGCCGGTTGGGTCGCTGGCGGCGGTCAGGCAGGTACGGGCTGACGGAGCCGGATGTCGTTGCAGGCCTCGCACACCTCGGGCGGGATGACGTTGACCCGCATGAGCAGGGCGAAGATCCGGCACCCCAGGCAGTAGGCCAGCACCGACTCCAGCGTGGCGGCGACCGTGATGAACGCCACCAGGACCAGCGCGAACGGCGTGGCACCGAAGCCGAAGTGCGCGACCGCGGCGCCCACCGAGAGCACGGCGCCGATGCCCTGGGCGAAGCGCTTGGGCGGCCCCGACACCAGCTTCTCGGCCACCGGCAGCCGGGGGGTGACCACCCGGGTGACCAGCTGACCCAGCGGGCTGAGCGTGGGACCCGAGAGCACCCGGGCCACGAAACCGTAGGCCAGGAGGCCGATGGCCCACGTCTGGCCGCCCACCAGTATCACGAGGGTCAAGAGCACGACGCCAGCCGCCACCAGGCGAGCTGACACCTCGTTGACCGGGTTGGGGAAGCGGAACAAGGCCTTCATGGCCAATACCTTACCAACCTGGTCGGGATTATGGCCACCCGCTGCTCCGTCATGGGCACCCGCCGCACCCGGCGGCCACGAACCACACGCGCGAAACCGACCGGAACGCGGCTCCCACACACCACATTCGCCAGGGGGTCAGAAGCTGGGGTCGGCCGGGGTGGTGGGTCCCACGGCCGGGTCGATCGCGCCGATCGCCGGGGCATCGCCCAGGTCGGCACCGCCGACGGCGTCGGTCGGTGGGCCGGCATCGAGCTCGTCTGGGGTCATGAGCACGTCTCGGGCCTTGGACCCGGTGGACGGCCCCACCACCCCCCGCTCCTCGAGCAGATCCATGATCCGACCGGCCCGGGCGAACCCGATCCGCAGCTTGCGCTGGAGCATGGAGGTGGAGCCCAGCTGGCTGCGCACCACGAGCTCGGTGGCCTGGGCGAGCAGGTCGTCGTCGTCGCCGTCGCCAGCTGCTCCCCCACCAGCCCCGCCGAGCCCGGGCGAGCCGGCGTCGTCGTCGGACCCCTGCACGTCGTCGGCGTAGGTGAGCTCGGGCGTCTGGCGCTTCCAGAACGCGGCGATGGAACGCACCTCGGCCTCGGTGACCCACGACCCCTGGACGCGCTGAGCGATCGACGACGAGGGACCCAGCAGCAACATGTCGCCCTTGCCCAGCAACCGCTCGGCGCCGGTCTGGTCGAGGATCACGCGGGAGTCGGTGGAGCTCGACACCGCGAAGGCCAGGCGGGCGGGCACGTTGGCCTTGATGAGCCCGGTGATCACGTTGACCGACGGCCGCTGGGTGGCGATCACGAGGTGGATGCCCACGGCCCGGGCCATCTGCGCCAGCCGGCAGATCGACTCCTCGACGTCTCGGGCCGCCACCATCATGAGGTCGGCCAGCTCGTCGATCACCACGAGGATGAAGGGCATGCGCTCGTAGGTGGTCACCGACTCGGCGTCGGCGCCGAGCAGCTCGGCGTTGGGATCGTTGAGGTCACCACGGTCGAACGCCTCGTTGTACCCGGTGATGTCGCGGAAGCCGCACTCGGCCAGCAGGTCGTAGCGGCGCTCCATCTCCCGAACCGCCCAGGCCAGGGCGTTGGCTGCCTTCTTGGGGACCGTGACCACCTCGGTGAGCAGGTGGGGCAACCGGTTGTACTGGCCCATCTCCACCCGCTTGGGGTCGACGAGGATCATGCGCACCTGGTCTGGCGTGGACCGCATGAGGATCGACGTGAGCAGCGAGTTGAGGCACGACGACTTGCCGGCGCCGGTGGCCCCGGCGATGAGGATGTGGGGCATGGCGGCCAGGTTGGCGAGGACGGCCTTGCCGTCGATGTCTCGACCGATGGCCACCTCGAGCGGGTGGGTGGCAGCCCGGGCCTCGGGGCTGGTGAGGATGTCGCCCACCGTGACCAGCTGCTTGTTCACGTTGGGGATCTCGACGCCGATGGCCTGCTTGCCCGGGATCGGCGCCAGGATCCGCACGTCGGGCGTGGCCATCGCGTAGGCGATGTCCTTGTGGAGGCTGGTGACGCGGGCCACCTTGACGCCCGGGCCCAGCTCGAGCTCGAAGCGGGTGACCGTGGGCCCCACCGTCATGCCCACGAGCCGGGTCTCCACCCCGTGCTCGGCCAGAGCGTGCTCGAGGCGGCGCCCCGTCTCCTCCACCTGGGTGCGGTCCACCGCCTGGCTGCCCGATCGGTCCAACAGGGTGGCCGGCGGGAGCTTCCACGGCGAGCGGGCCACGCCGGGGGGCAGGGCGATCTCGAGCTGCTCGGGCATCACGTCCGGGTCGGCCTCGACGGGCGCCTTGGGCTTGCGGGTGCGCTTGGGCTTGGCCGCCGGGGCCTCGGCGCCACCGTCGGCATCCTGGTCGTAGAACGCGGGCGCGGTGGGGCCCTCCGGGAGGTCGATCTCCGCGGGGCCGGAGTACGCCACCTCGCCCTCGGCGTCGTGGGGCTCCAGGTGGAACAGCTGGGACATGGCGCGTCGAGCGGCCCCGCCCACCGGCCGGGCCCCGGCGGCCACGCCGGCGGCGGTGCGCCCGAGCACGGCCCGCACGGTGGTGCGGGTGATGACGAGGGCGCCGGCGAAGCCGAGGGCTCCGAGCAAGAGGGCCGTGCCGGCCTCGCCGAGCGCACCCTGGAGGGGCTCGCCGATGACCGCTCCGACGTAGCCGGCGGCGTCGGCCACCGCGTCGCGTCCGGCGTCGAGCGAGGGGGCGTCGCGCACCAGGTGCAACATCCCGAGCCCCGCCACCGACAACAGCAGCGTGCCGACGGCGACCCGAGCGAAGGGGTGGGCCACCATCTCCGGATCGGGCGCCATCTCGGTGACGAGCGTGGGGTCGTCGACGTCGATGACCAGCTCCGGCTCCGGCGCGCCGCGCACCAGGAGCACGCCGAGGCCCACCAGCAGGGGCGGGGCCAGCACCCGGGCTGCACCGAACAGGGTGCCCATGGCGTCGGCCACGCCACGGCCCACCGGCCCACCGGCGCCGGCGTAGATGCCGAGGCCGGCCACCAGGCCCACCACCACCAGGAGCAGGCCGGCGAAGTCGGCCCCGTGGCCTCGGCTGGCGGCGGCCAGCGACTCGAGCACCCGCACGGTGAAGGGCGGACGGGGCGGCGGACCTGCGGGGGGGCGCGACCGAGCCGAGGCGGGCTTCTTCTTGGCCGGTGGGCGCTTGGAAGCGGATCCGGAAGGCGGCTTCTTCTTGGCGCCAGAGGCGTTGGAGGTCCGTCGGGTGGCGGTCACAGTGCCAAAACGGTACCAGTGCCCCCTGACAGATCCGGGGAGGGAGCCGGCGGCTCGGTCAGACCGCCATCACCACGGGCACGATCATCGGGCGGCGCTTGGTGCGGTCGGACACCAGCTTGCCGGCGGTCTTGCGGACCACCCGCTGGAGCGACTCGATGTCGGTCTCGCCCTTCTCGAGGGCTTTCATCACCTGAGCAGCCACGGTCTCGCGGCACTCGTCGAGCAGCTCCTCGGCCTCGGGCGCGTGCACCCAGCCCTTGGTGATGACCTCGGGCCCGGTCACGATCTCGCACTCGGCGTGGTCGACGGTGACGATCACCACCACCACGCCCTCCTCGGCCAGGACCTGGCGGTCGCGGAGGACGGCGTGGCCGACGTCGCCCACGATGCCGTCGACGAAGGTGTAGCCGGCGGAGACCCGGTCGGCGCGCTCGATGCCCTTGTCGGTGAGCTTGATCCGGTCGCCGTCCTCGCAGACCACCACCTTCGCCGGATCGACGTGCATGATCCGCGCCAGGTCGGCGTGGGCCACCAGGTGGCGGTACTCGCCGTGCACGGGCACGAACCACTCGGGACGCACCACGGAGAGGAGCGTCTTGAGCTCCTCCTGCTTGGCGTGGCCGGTGGCGTGGACGTCGTGGATGCCCGAGTGGAGCACCCGCACGCCGAGGCGCACCAGGTTGTCGATCACCTTCGACACGTCCATCTCGTTGCCCGGGATGGGGTGCGACGACAAGATCACCGTGTCCTGGTCGCAGAGCGTGAGCCACTTGGAGTCGTTGGCCGCCATCTTGGCCAGCGCCGACATGGGCTCCCCCTGGGAGCCGGTGGAGATCACGCAGACCTTGCCGGGTTCGAGATCCTTCACGTCCTCGATGTCGAGCAGCTTGTTCTCGGGGATCCGCAACATGCCCAGGTCCCGGGCCAGGCGCACGTTCTTCTTCATGGACAGCCCGAGGGTGGCCACCACCCGCCCGTGGGCGATGGCCGCGTCGGCGATCTGCTGCACGCGGTGCACGTGGCTGGCGAAGCACGCCGTGATCACCCGGCGGCCGACGTTGGCGGCGAACAGGTCGTGGAGGACCTTGCCCACCGACGCCTCCGAGCGCGAGTGACCGGCCTGGTCGGCGTTGGTGGAGTCCGAGAGCAGGAGGCGGACGCCCTCGTTCTGGGCGATGGCGCCCATGACGCCGAGGTCGGTGAGGCGACCGTCGACCGGGGTCAGGTCGAGCTTCCAGTCGCCCGTGTGCAGGATCGTGCCCTGCGGGGTGTGGAACGCGGTGGCGAAGCCGTGGGGCACCGAGTGGGTGACCGGGATGAACTCGCAGTCGAAGGGGCCGAACTTGCGGCGCTCGTTGTCCTTGACCACGAGCAGCTTGGTGCGGTCCATCAGGCCGGCCTCGTCGATGCGGTTCGAGGCGAAGCCGAGCGTGAGCGCCGAGCCGATGATCGGGAACGAGAGCTCCCGGAGCAGGAAGGCCAGGGCGCCGTGGTGGTCCTCGTGACCGTGGGTGACGATGCAGCCGACGATGTCGTCGCCGCGCTCGATCAGCCAGGAGAAGTCGGGCAGGACCAGGTCGACGCCCAACATGTCGGCCTCGGGGAACATGAGGCCGCAGTCGAGCAGCATGATCTTCTTGTCGATCTCGATGGCGGCGCAGTTGCGCCCGATCTCACCGAGGCCACCGAGGAAGGTGACGGTGACGGGTTTGGACATCAGGTGGGGTATCCCAGGTCGTGGAGCACGGTTCGTGCGAGGAGATCGGTGCCCGCAGGCGCGGGACCGAGCGGGAGGCGACACTCCCCGACGGAGACGCCGAGCACGCCCATGGCCACCTTGACGGCCTGGGAGAACACGCACGTGTCGCTGTTCATGTAGCGGTAGCTCGGCAGGAGCCGGGTGTTGATCTCGCGAGCGGTGGCCACGTCGCCCCTGGCGAACGCGGCGAACAGCTCCTGTTGCTGGCGGCCGGTCCAGTGGCTCGACACCCCCACCACCCCGACGGCGCCGTAGGCGGCGAAGGCGAGCGAGAGCGGTTCGTCGCCGCTGTAGACCTCGAAGCCCTCGGGTGCCTCGGCGAGCAGGTCGGCGGCTCGGGCGGGGTTCCCCCCGGCGTCCTTGAGGGCAACGATCGTGGGGACCTCGCGGGCCAGCGTGAGGATCGTCTCCGTGGCGAGCGGGCGGCCGGTGCGGCCGGGCACGTCGTAGAGCATGACGGGAAGGTCCGAAGCCGCGGCCACGGCCCGGAAGTGGAGGTCGAGGCCGGCCTGGGTGGGCTTGTTGTAGTACGGCACCACGGCGAGCACGGCGTCCATGCCCGCCTCGGCCGCGGCCCTGGTCATCTCGACGCTGTGGGCGGTGTCGTTGGTGGTGGACCCGGCGATGAGCGGCACGTCGACCGCGGCGCGCACGGCGCGAAACAGCTCGACGCGCTCCGGATCGGTGAGCACGGCGCTCTCCCCGGTGGTGCCGGCCACCACCAAGGCATCGTTGCCGTGGTCCACCAGCCAGCGGGCCAGCCCGCCCGCGGCCCGGGCGTCGAGGGAGCCGTCGGCGGCGAACGGGGTGACCATGGCCGTGCAGACCGGCCCGAACCGCGCCATCACCGAACCCTCCTGCTAGCCGTGCACATGGCCCCGACCCTACCCGTCGCCCTTCGGAGCCCCGTGGTCCGAAACCCGCCCGGACGCGCCGACGGCCCGGCCGCTCGGGGCCGGACCGTCGGAGCTGGGTCGCCGCGTCGGGATGCTCAGGCGGTGAGCGATGCGGTGGAGGCCGAGAGCTCGGCCTCGCCGAGGGCGAACGCCTCGTACTCGTCGCCGGTGTCGGTGAGGTGCTCGAACTGGATCACGCCCAGCTCCTCGAACTTGTGGCGCAGCCACCCGTCGTTGGCGTCGAGCAGGCCCAGCTTCTTGCAGTTGGGCACGATCTTGGTGAACAGCATCTGCTGGAACAGCAGCCGGTTGGGGTTGTCGATCAGCAGCGGGAGGACCTCCTTTGGCTTGAGGCCCATGCGCTCCCACACCTCCTGCTGGAGGAACCGGTCGCGCATGCGCACGGCCGCCTCGAAGGCGAACTCCTGGCGCTCCTTGAGCTCGGCGTCGCTGAGGTCCGCGTAGTACTCCTTCAGCGAGAGGACGCCGAAGGCCACGTGGCGGGCCTCGTCGCTCATGACGTAGCGCAGGAGCTTCTTGAGGAGCGGCTCGGTGCTCATCTGGTGCATGAAGCCGAAGGCGGCCAGCGCCAGGCCCTCGACCATGATCTGCATGCCCAGGTAGGTCATGTCCCAGCGCGAGTCGGTGATGATGTCGTCGAGCAGCAGGCCCAGGTGGGTGTTCAGCGGGTAGTGGCCGTTGAGCTTGGTGTCGAGGTACTTGGCGAAGACCTCCACGTGGCGGGCCTCGTCCATCACCTGCGTGGCGGCGTAGTACTTGGCGTCGATCCACGGCACCGTCTCCACGATCTTGGCCGTGCAGATGAGCGCGCCCTGCTC
>CAZIVZ010000121.1:0-8854 GCA_964542495.1 uncultured Aquihabitans sp. | reverse complement strand
CAGTTCCGTCGCGCCGCCAGCCACGCCCGCGCGGTGATCGCCGCGGGCCGCCTCGGCGAGCTGAAGGCCGTGTTCGGGGTGCAGTCGTCCAACCACGAGCGCCGGCTGCCGAGCTGGTACCGCGAGCTGCCCCTCGGTCTGTTCACCGACGAGGCACCGCACCTCGTGTACCTGCTCCAGTCGTTCCTGCCCGACGCGGACCTCGAGAGCCTCCACGTCGGCCGGTCGCTGGCCGCCGACGACAACACCCCCGACCTGGTGTCGATGGTGTTGCGCGACGGCAATGTGGTCGGGTCGCTCCACATGACCTTCGTGGGTGCGCTCTCGGAGTGGATGCTCGTCATCCTCGGCACCCGGGCCACCCTGGTGCTCGACCTGTTCCGCGACGTCTGCTTCACCATGCCGAACGACCACGGGCACCTCGCCGCCGACGTGTTGCGCACCCAGCTGCGGGCGGTGGGCGGTCACCTCGCGGGCACCTTCGGTGCCGGCACCCAGCGACTGCGCGGGCGGCTCGACTACGGCAACGCCGAGGTGGTCCGTCGCTTCGTCGCCGCGGTGCGCACCGGTGTGGCCGACCCCCACATCGACGGCACGCGCGGTCGGGACGTGGTGCGCATCCTCGAGGCGGCACACCGAGCCTCGGGATCCGCGTCGCCGGCGTAGCGATGGCACGGCGCGGCGGGCGCTACGCCCGGCCCCAACCGTGGCTGGCGAGCGTGCCCGACGCCGCCTTCGCCATGTTCCTGGTCCTGGCGGCCGGTGTCCGCTACGCCGGGCTCACCGACCTGGACGCGCCGGCCACCATCGACTCCGGCAACTGGCTCGCCTTCGGCCACGCCCTGCTCGGCGACTCGGTGCGCGATCCCGGCATCATCTACCCCCCGCTGGTGCCGTTGCTCACCGTCGGCCTCGCCTCGCTGGTGGGGCCCATCACCGCTGCCGGGCTGATGGGCGCGGGGGCGTCGATCGTGCCCGCGGCCGGCGCCTACCTCGCCATCCGCAACAACGAGGGGACCTCGGCGCGGGCCCGGTGGGCCCTGGCCCCCCTCGCCGCGCTGCTCGCCGTCACCGGCTCCACCGGCGAGGCCGCCGCGTGGGGCGGCTTCCCGCAGCTCATCGGGACCGGGATCACCCCGGTGCTGCTCGTGCTGGTGGACCGAGCCCTGCGCGATCACCGCTGGCGCGCCACCGCGGCGGCGTCGGGCGCCATGGCCGCCATCCTGCTCACCAGCCACTTCGTGTTCACCTTCGCCCTGTTCTCCACCGGCGCGCTCGTGTCCATGGCCGTCGCGGCTCAACCCCGTGGCCACCGACGCCGCTGGCTGGGCGACCGGCTCCCGCACCTGTCGGCCATCGGACTCCCCGTCGTGCTGATCGCGCCGTTCTACCTGCCGCTCGTGAAGGCCATGGGAGAGAACCGTGTGCCCGACGTCGACTCCGCGCTCACCGTGGCCAACGCCGTGCGGTCGCTCGAGTTCACCTATCGCGATCTGCCCCTGCTCTGGCACCTCCTGCTGGTGTTGACGGTGACGATCCCGATCCTCACCCGCACCCACTGGCGGGGCGCGCCGTGGCGCCTCACGGCCGCCGCCGCCGTCGGCGTGCTCGTGGGCTCGGCCGCCAGCGGCGAGGCCCGCTTCCTCTACTTCATCCCGCTGGTGTGCGTGTTCGCCGGGGCCCTGTGGATCGTGACCGTGATCGACGCCGAGGCCACAGCTCCCGACCGCGCGGGCGGCCCCGTGGCCACCCGAGCCCTGGTGGTGCCCTCCCGGCTGATGACAACCACCGGGGCGTTGCTCGCCCTCGCCGTGGCGGTGCAGGCCTGGACCGGCGCCGCGCTGTTCAAGGACCAGCGCGACTACTACGGCATCGTCACCCCGGGCATCTACGAGGCGATCCAGTGGATCCGCGACGAGACGCCTGCCGATGCCGTGATCGGGGTGTCCACCGTCGACGACGCACCCCTGGGCTGGTGGGTCGAGGGCCTGGGCGACCGCGAGGCCATCTACGCCTCGCCGCTCCAGTGGCTGGTGTACCCCGACGAGATCGAGCGGGCCACCGTGGCCAACCAGGTGTTCGCCCCGCCCTTCCCCACCGAGGCGTCCATGGCCGCCGCCCGCGACGCGGGCATGACCTTCCTCCTCGTGGCCACGCAGAGCAACCGCGTCGCTCCGGCCGAGCTCGACGCCTTCATCGCCTCCCACCCCGACTCGGTGGTCCACCGCGGTCCCGACGTCGTGGTGCTCGATCCCCGTGCCCGCTGAGCCCCGCCCGTCGGCCGGTCGACGCAGCCTCCGACTCCTGGTGGCGGCGGCCCTGCTGGCGGTGGTCGGAGGGGTCGCCATCGGTGATCACCTGCCCCCGCCCGACATCACCATCGACGACGTGCGCGTCCAGCAGCGCGGTGACCGGCTGGACCTGACCACCCACCTCGGCGGTCGCGCCAAGGACGGCACGCGCTTCCAGCTCTGGTTCACGTTGCAGGACGAAGACGCCAACGACGTGACGTGGCGGTCCGACACCACCACCGGGTCGTTCCGCCGCGACGCCCACCAGCGGGCGACGGTGCAGGAGCAGGTGCAGGTGCCGCCCGGGCGCTACCAGGTCGAGGTGTGGCTGCACCAGAAGCGGCGGCGCGAGTTCAGCCACGCCGACCACCGGACGACGTCGATCACCATCGGCGGCACCCCGGTGCCCGAGATCCGCCCGGGGCCCGAGGGGCCGATCACCGCCGACCTCTCCGCGCTCGTCATGAGCGCGGAGACGCCGACATGGCTGGCCGGGACGATCCGGATCTCCAACCGCACCGCCGGGAGCGTGGGCCTCGGCGTGTCGATCGGCCTGCTCGAGGCACCCGTCGACGGCCGCAACCTGCTCGGCAGCGACGTGCGGTGGCTGCGGACGATCCCGGTGGCGGTGGCCGCCGACAGCGCCACCGACGTGCCCGTCGATCTCGTGTCGGCGCCCCCTCCCGGCTCCTACCGGCCCATGGTGATCGTGCGCCGCCAGGGCCAGGTGGTGGACCGGGTCTCCACCGGGGCCGCCGTGGCGGTCGTCGCATCCTCCCGCGCCGAGCACCGCGAGGCGACCGGCGACGGCCGCGGGCCGGTCACCATCACCGACATCCGCCCCCCGCCGGACGCCACCGCCGGGCGTGCCCTGGCGGTCGACGTGGTGCTGGCCAACACGGCGCCGGACCCGCAGCGGGTGATCGCCTGGTGGTTCCTCGACCGGCTTCGGGCCGGGCCCGGTGAGCACCTGGCCGAGGGGGCCTCCCAGACCCTGGTGCTCCAGCCCGGCGAGCGACGAGCGCTCGTCCTCACCGGCACCGCCGCCGGCCCACCCGGCCGCCACGACCTCTCGGTGGCGGTCCACGCCATCGACCCCGACACCGAGCGGCGGGTGCCCCTGGATCAGGCGTGGGCACCGGGCGGGATCGTCATCGAGGAACCCTGACCCCGAGCACCACCACGCCCCGGTTCTCGTAGCGCACGTCGAGGTCGCCGCGGCGCACGGCGGCGGCCACGTCGGCCGGCACGTAGCCGGACCACTCCTTGGCGACGAGCAGGAGATCGACGCCGGCCCGCCGGGCCCGCGCCACCTGGGCGCGCGTGGGAAACGACGGGCCGAAGATGGCGTTGGCGGTCCGGGCTCGACGCCGCTCGTCGGGGAACGACAGCCACCGGAGCCAGCTCCCCACCAGCGCCGGCCGCCGAGCCAGGCCCTCCACCCACCAGCCCAGGGGCGCACCGCGCACGGGTGCCACCGCCACCAGCACGTCGGGTCCGGTGTGGTCGCCCACCCACACCACGCCCTCGGCCACGCCGTCGGACGCCACCGCGTAGAAGTCGACCTGGGTGGAGAAGCGCTGGAGCCCGAGCACGGCCTGCACGAGGAGCAGCACCACGAGCACCACCGCGGCCGGGCGCCCGGGACGGGCCGTCGGCCGGCCGTCGCGCTCCACGCCGACGTCGACCGCCAGCAGGCCCAGCGCCAAGATGCCGGCCGGCGCCAGGAGGTAGATCACGCGCATGTCGCGCAGGAGCAGGAACAGGACCACCACGGTGACCGTGGCCGACACCGAGACCAGCCACAGCGACGTCCGACGCCGATCGGCCAGCAGCGGGGGCACCAGGACGGCCACCACGGCCAGGCACCACCACAGGATCCGGAAGTCGCGCAGCACGTAGTCGGCAGCGCCGGGCAGGTCGGCGAACGCCGGTTCCACCGTGTCGGGGCGGGACGCGGCAGACCGGCCCACGCTGGTGAGGGCGACGTAGAGCGGGATCAGCGGCGTCGACAGCGCCAGGCCCGGGATCGCGTCGCGCAGCCGCCGGATCAGCGGCGGGGCCGACGGCGCCGGGCGGACCACCAGGTGCAGGCCCACGAGGACCGCGCCCGAGGCGATGGCCGCGGTGGCGATGAAGTGCGACGTGGCCAACATGGCGGCCAGCGCCCCGCCGGTGACGAGCCCGTTGCGCACGCCACCCGTGCGCAGGAAGCGATCCAGCCACCACAGCGTGGGCGGCAGCAGGCCGAGCGCGAGCAGCTGGGGGAACCCGCCCCAGGCCGCCGCCTCGCCTGAGGATCCGGCGGCCAGGACCAGCCCGGCCAGCAGCACCGCGAACCACCGCAGCCGCGCCCACCACAGCACCACGAAGCACCCGACCGCAGGCAGCGCCGACGCGGTGGCGGCCAGCACCGCCACCCCGCCCGCCACCCCGAACGCCGTGGTGGCGGCCACCGCGAGCAGCGGCACAACCGGCGGGTACACCAGCGACGACGAGCGCACGTCGGAGCCGAGGAGGTCGTGGCCGAACGCCAGCCAGTTCCCGGTGTCGATCGTGGCGGGCCCGTCCACCCGCGCCAGCACGAGGAACCGGAGGCCGACGATCACGCCGCACACCACCGCGAACGCCGCCAGCGGCGCCCGGTCCCGCGCCCGGCCCGCGGCCCCGGGTGCGGTGGGGATCGCGTCGCCCGCCGCCGCCAGGTCGGTCACGGAGCCCCCGGGACCCAGCGCGACGCGTCCACCAGCACGGTGGCCGTGCCCGCCGCGGTGGCATCCCACGAGAACCCCTGGGCCACCTCGTAGCCGCGGCGGGCGAGCGCCCGTCGGCGATCCGGGTCGTCGAGCAGCGCGGTGAGCACGCCGGCAAGAGCACCGGCATCGCCCACCGGGAACAGCACCCCGGTGCGGTCGTGATCCACCACGAGGCGGTTGGCCGGGATGTCCGAGACCACCGGGCACACCTCTGCCGCCATGGCCTCGAGCACGGCGAGGGGCATGCCCTCGGTGAGCGACGGGCGGACCAGGATCGAGGCACCGGCCAGGTGCTCGTGCACCACGGGCGAGAAGCCGGTGAAGGTGGTGCGCTCGGCCAGGGCGGGCGACGCCGCCACCTCGGCCTCGAGCTCCGGGCGCAGGGGGCCGTCGCCCACGAGCAGGAGCCGGAACGACCGGCCCGCCTCCGCCAGCGTCCGGGCCGCCGCCACCAGGACGGCCGGGCCCTTGTTGGCGATGAGGCGCCCCACGAAGGCGATGACCGGCGGGTCCGCCTCGGGACCGGGTACGAACACGTCGAGGTCGACCCCGTTGGGTACCACGTGGACCCGCCGGTCGCCGCGGGTCCGGGTCTGCACGTGGTCGTCCACCGCTTCGGAGACGGCCACCACCTCGGTGCACGTGGCGAGCACCCAGCGGCCGATGGTGCGCTCCCACACGCCGGTGGCCGCCCGGACGTGCGCCGGCAGCAGGTCGATGCCGGCCAGGTGCACGGTGGTCACGAGGGGGATGCCCGATCGACGGGCCAGCCACGCCGCCGCCACGGTGGTCTGGAAGTGCAGGGAGTTGGCGTGCAGCACGTGCGGACGGCGCGCCTCCACCAGCTGGCGGGCCCGGCCTCGTAGGCCGGTGGCCACGAGCACCTGGGCACCGGTGATCCGGCTCAGGTCCCGGCCCACCACGCTGACCACGTCGATGCCCTCGAGCGCCCCGTCGGGCGGGTGGGAGGCGGCGTCGCCGGGCGGCACGGCGGAGACCACGGTCACCTCGGCTCCGGCCGCGCAGAGGCGCCGGTAGACCTCGAAGGCCACGCGCTCGGACCCGCCACCGGACGACGAAGGTGGGAAGTAGTCGCAGAAGGCGAGGACGCGCAGGCCGCGTACGTCGGGAAGCTCGGAGATGGGCGCGACGCTACCCAGGACGACCGGCCCCACCGGGCTTCAGGAGTCGGCGGTGGTGAGCCGGGTCCGCTCGTCGGCGGGAGCCGGACGGGGACGGGCCAGCACGGCGACCGGGGCGCCCGGGCGCGAGGCGATCAGCTGGGTGATGAGGCCGAAGGCGAACACCGTGATCCCCACCAGGATCAGGCTCTGGGCCAGGGCGGCCACCGCCGGCCCCCGATCGTCGCCGATCAGGTCTACCCACAGGGCCACGTCGATGAGCAGCCCGGTGAAGATCGACAAGATCCCGCCGCCGACGCAGCGCCGCTGGAACCGGCTGGTCATCACGAACCCGTACCGGTTGTGCACGGCGTCGGACACCGCGGCCGAGGCTGCGGCGAGCGCGAACCCCGCGAGCATGGCCTGGAACCCGGCCACCAGGCAGATGCTCGAGAAGAAGACCGGCTGCCAGGTGACCGACCCGATGGCGAGGCCGCTCGGGCTGGCGATGGTGATGGCCGTCATGACCAGGCCGATCACCGCCAGCACCGCGCCGGGCCACACCAGCAGCATGTCGGGCGCCAGCGAGGTCAGCGTCTTGAGGTTGCGCCAGCCGTCGGAGAACGTGTTGAGCTTCGAGTCGCCCACCCGGTCTCGATAGCCCATGGGGATCTCCTTGAAGCGGAGCCCCTTGCGCACCCCCTTGATCACCATCTCGGCGTTGAGCTCCATGCCCGGGCAGTGGAGGTCCAGGTCCAAGATCACGTCTCGCCGGAAGGCCCGGTAGCCCGACTGGCCGTCCTTGAGCTCGAGGCCGCCCGCCGCCCGCTTGGTGAGGGCGGTGAGCACCGGTGTGCCCACCCAGCGGTGCAGCATCGGCATGTTCTTGCGGTTGGCCCCGTCGAAGCGGCTGCCGTAGACCACGTCGGCCTCGCCGGCGAGCACCGGGGCGATGATCTCGTCGACCCGGCTGAGGTCGTAGGTCATGTCGGCGTCGGCCATCACGATGATCTCGCCGTCGGCGGCGAGGAACCCGGTCCGCAGGGCGCTCCCGTACCCCGGCACCGGCTCGTGCACCACCCGGGCGCCGGCGGCCGCGGCCAGCTCCGGGGACCCGTCGGTCGAGCCGTTGTCGACGATCACGACCTCCCCCGCGAGGCCGTTGGCGGCGAAGCCCTCCAGGGCCTCGGTCACGCAGTCGGCCACGCACCCGGCCTCGTTCAGGCAGGGCAGCACGACGCTGACGAGGGGACGCGGGCGCGAGAGGTCGTCCATGGGTTCCTCAGGAGAACGGGGTGTAGGTACCGGTGATCGCGGTGGTCGCCCCGGCGTTGACCACGGCCACCTGGCACGACGGCGTGGAGTAGCCGATGACGTAGGTGAAGCAGACGTTGTAGGAGCCGGGCACCTTGGCGGTCCACATCCCGTAGGCGTTGGCCACCGCTCCGTCGACGGTGATGTTGGCCAGCAGCGCGGGACTCGTCTGCACCCGCAGGAAGCCCTTGGCCCCGTAGTTGCCCGTCACCGAGGTGGTGGCGCCGTTGGTGATGGTGATGTCCTCGCACGGCGGGGTGGTCTTGTCCGGTGTCGGGCCCCAGCAGACCTGGTGGGCGCCGGTGGAGAGCTTGACCCAGTCGAGGCCCCAGTTGTTCCGCCACTGGCCGTCGACGGAGATCATGGCGTTGTTGGCCGGGCTGGTGACCGCTCGGAGGTACCCGAACGTGCCGCCCGGGCCGGGGGCCGCGGCGTTGGCGGTGAAGGTGCCCGTGGTGGTCCCGGTGGCACCGGAACCGACCACGACGTCACGGCAGGAGGGCACGTTGTACCCCTCCACGTTGCCGAAGCACACGTTGTAGGTGCCCGGGGTGACCTCGGCCCACAGCCCCCAGTCGTTGCGGGGCACGCCGTTGACCGTGATGGTGGACGGCACCGCCGGGCTGGTCTGCACCCGCAGGTACCCGTTGGGCGTGTAGGTCCCCGTCACCACCGAGGTGTTGCCCTGGGTGAGGGTGGGGTTCTGGCAGGCGGGCTTGGTGTAGCCGGGCACGTCGCCGAAGCACACCTGGTGGGCGCCGTTGGGGAACGCCGCCCAGTTCAGCCCCCAGCTGTCCCGTGCCGTGCCGTCCACGATGATGTCGGCGGGCAGGGCCGGGCTGGTGGTCACCCGCAGCCGCGCCGGCGACTGGGCGGCGGCCACCGCGGCGCCGGCGTTGAGGATGCCCGTTCCGCACAACGACGTGGTGCAGGTACTGCCGGCGGGGAAGGCGGTCACGTTGGCCCGCAGCAGGGAGCTGAGCTGGGCCGGGGTCAGCGACGGGTTGACCGACCGGACCAGGGTGGCCACGCCGGCCACGTGCGGGGTCGCCATGCTCGTGCCCTGGTACGCCACGTAGGCGTCGGTGGTGGGCGACGTGGTGCCGTTGTTGAGCGTGGACAGGATCATGGTGTCGGTGCCCGACGCGCCGCCCGGGGCGGCGATGTCCACCGAGGTGCCGAAGTTGCTGTAGTACGAGCGGCTCCCGAGTTGGTTGGTGGCCCCCACCGCCAGCACACCGGTGCAGTTCGAGGGTCGATGGTTGGACGCGTTGGTGTTCTCGTTCCCGGCGGCCGCCACCACCAGGGAACCGGCGGCCGTGGCAGCGTCGATGGCGGTCTGGTAGGTGGTGCCGCACGCCCCGGACCCGCC
>CAZIVZ010000120.1:0-8858 GCA_964542495.1 uncultured Aquihabitans sp. | reverse complement strand
TCGCCGGGACCCTGATCGTGGGGGGCCTGGTGCTGCTGTACGCCGAGAAGGTCGGACGCCGCACCAAGGCCGTCGCCGACATCGACACGCGCGACGGCGTCACGATCGGCCTGGCCCAGTCGATGGCGCTGGTGCCGGGCGTCTCGCGCTCGGGCGCCACCATCTCCGCCGGCCTCTTCCTCGGCTACACGCGAGAGGACGCCGCCCGGTTCTCGTTCCTGCTCTCGATCCCCGCGGTGGTGCTCTCGGGCCTGTTCCAGCTGAAGGACATCGGCGCCGGCGACGGCCCGGGCACCACGGCCACGGTCCTGGCCACCCTCGTCTCGTTCGTGGTCGGCTACGCGTCGATCGCCTGGCTGTTGCGGTGGCTGGTGGGCCACAGCACCGTGGTGTTCGTGGCCTACCGGGTGGCGCTCGGCAGCCTGCTCGTCGTGCTGCTCGCCACCGGCGCCATCTCCGCCCGCTGAGCCGCCCGCCACCGGCGCCCGCAGAGCCCGCTCAGCCCACGGCCACCAGGGTGATGGTGGCGAGGGCGGCCGCCTCGGCCAGGTCGGCCACCTCGTCGGGCGCCACCGCCACCACCACGGCGGCGTGATCGGCCGACGCCACCACGGCACCGGCGGCGAGCCGGCGCGTGGCCAGGCCGCCGTCGCCCACCGAGGGGTCGGTGGTGGCCCACACGTCCACCTGGTCGCCGGGGCCCACGGGCAGCGGCGCGCTCCCGACGGGCAGGGCCACCCGGCGCCGACCGTCGCCGTCGCCCCGGTCCACCAGGGAACGGGTGATGGGCGCGCCGGCGTCGACGGGCCCGGCGGTCCGGGCCCCCGGCGCCACCTCGGTCAGGGCGCCCTCGGGGACCAGCCCCTCCGGCCAGGGCACAGCGCGGGTGGCGCCGTCGAGCGGTTCGCCCGCGGCCCGGGCTCGCGCCGCCACCAGGATGGTGCGGGTGCGGCCCCACCGGTGGCGGGCGGACTCGGCGGCCGACATCGACCGGCCCACCAGCACCGCGGTGCCGGCGGCGAGGACCAGCACCAGGAGCCACCGGCGCAGCGCGGCAGGGTCGGCGAAGGGACGACGGTGCAGCGGCAGGCGGCTGCGGGGGACAGAAGCGCGGATGCGACCCACGGGGCGCACCTCCGGGTGAGAGGCGGTCGACCGGGGAAGGCCCGCCCACGCTAGGCGGCCCCGACCGGGCCGACCAGGGCTGGTCAGAACCCGGGGCCGGCCTCGAGGCGGGAGGTGGGGAGGTCGGCGGCCAGCGCTCGGTGCAGCACCCGGCGGACGGTGTCCACGTTCTGCTGGAAGAAGGCGAAGACCTCCTCGTGGGTGACCGCCGGCACGCCGGTGCCCTCGAGCCCGGCGTCGAAGTCGGTGATGAGGGCGATGGCGGCGTAGCGCAGGCCGGCCTCGCGGCACAGCACGGCCTCGGGGTGCTGGGTCATGTTGATGACCTCCCACCCGTGCGAGCCGAACCACTGCGACTCGGCGCGCGTGGAGAAGCGGGGCCCCTGCACGCACACGACCGTGCCGCCGTCGTGCACGGTGACGTCCTCGTCGCGGCAGGCGTCCACGGCCACCTGGCGCAGCGGTTCGTCGTAGGGGTCGGCGAAGGCCACGTGGTGGACGGTGGGACCGTCGAAGAAGCTGTCGGGGCGCCCCCACGTGCGGTCGACGAGCTGGTGGGGCACCACGAAGTGGCCGGGCTCCACGGGGGCCTGCAACGAGCCCGACGCGCAGGGACCGAACACGTTCACCACGCCCAGCGAGTGCAGTGCCCACACGTTGGCCCGGTAGGGGATGAGGTGGGGTGGGAGCTCGTGGTCGGCGCCGTGCCGGGGCAGGAACGCCACCGAGCGCGAGCCGAGGTGGCCGACGTGGACCGGTCCGGACGTGGGCCCGTAGGGGGTGTCGACGGTGATCTCGGTGATGTCGTCGAGGAACCGGTACAGCCCCGAGCCGCCGAAGACGCCCACCTCGGCGCGGGCGGGAGCGTCGGCCATCAGCTGGCGGCGGTGGCCGGCGCGGTGCTCGACGAGCTCGACGCCTTCTCCGGCGCGGACCCCGACGAGGAGCCCTTGTCCGACGAGCTCGAGGCCTTCTCCGAGGAGGACGTGCTCTTCTCCGAGGAAGCGCTCTTGTCCGACGAGCCCTTGTCCGAGGACGACGACGTGCCCGACCCGGACCGGCTGTCGGTCTTGTAGAAGCCGGAGCCCTTGAAGGTGATGCCCACGTTGCCGAACACCTTCTTGAGCGTGCCGGCACACACAGGGCAGGTGGTGAGCGCGTCGTCGGCGAACGACTGCTGGATGTCGAACTGGTGGTCGCAGTCCTTGCAGCGGTACTCGTAGGTGGGCATGGGTCCTCGGTGTCAGACGGCCGCGGGGCCGACGGTTGGCAGTCGACGGGGTCGACTGCCAGTCTAGGGAGCCACCCCGGCCGGAACCACGTCCACCGCTGGAGCACGGTCCGCCGGGTCGGCCCGTGCGAGACTCCTCGCCGTGAGCACCCCACCCCAGGTCCGCAAAGCGGTCATCCCGGCGGCCGGTCTCGGAACCCGGTTCCTGCCCGCCACCAAGGCCCAGCCCAAAGAGATGTTGCCGGTGGTCGACAAGCCGGCCATCCAGTACGTCGTGGAGGAGGCGGTCGCCGCCGGCATCGACGACATCCTCATCATCACCGGACGCTCGAAGCGGTCGATCGAGGACCACTTCGATCGGCAGTTCGAGCTGGAGTACCACCTCGACGCCGCCGGGAAGCACGCCGAGCTGACCGAGATCGTCGACCTCGCGTCCCTCGCCGACATCCACTTCGTGCGCCAAGGCGCGCCCCTCGGTCTCGGCCACGCCGTGTCGGTGGCCCGCAAGCACGTGGGCGACAACCCCTTCGCCGTGCTGCTGGGCGACGAGTTCATGTCGGCTGGCTCCACCCTGCTGCCGGACATGATCCGGATCCACGAGCAGTACGGGCGGTCCGTGCTGGCCCTCCAGGAGGTCGATCCGCAGGAGATCCAGCGCTACGGCTGCGCCAAGCCCGAGCGGATCTCCGACCACCTCGTGCAGATCCTCGACCTCGTCGAGAAGCCCTCACCGGCCGAGGCGCCGTCGAACCTGGCCGTCATGGGCCGCTACATCTTCACGCCGGAGATCTTCGAGAAGCTCGAACGGGTCGAGCCGGGCGTGGGCGGCGAGATCCAGCTCACCGATGCCATCGCCCTGCTCCTCGCCGACCAGGCCGTCTACGGCGTCACCTTCGACGACGGCCGCTACGACACCGGCACCGTCCCGTCGTACCTCGAGACCATCGTGGAGCTGGCCCTCGAGCGCGAGGACCTCGGGCCGGAGTTCGGCCGGTTCCTGGCCGACGTGTGCCGGCGCAAGGGCCTCGTCTCGTGAGGCCGGTCTGACGGTACGGCCGTGATCAGCTTCGAGGCGGCCCGAGCCCACGTCCTGGAGCGGTGCGCGCCCCTCGCCCCCTCGGCCGTGTCGCTCGACGACGCGCTCGGCTGCGTCCTGGCCGAGGCGGTGGCCGCCCCCGAGGACGTGCCGCCGTTCGCCAACTCGGGCATGGACGGCTACGCCGTGCGAGCGCTCGACGTGGCCCACGCCTCCGACGATCGTCCGGTGCGCCTCCGCGTGTCCGGCACCATCGCTGCCGGCGAGGCGCCCCACACCCTGGTCGAGCCGGGCACGGCCGTGCGGATCATGACCGGCGCACCCGTGCCGCCGGGAGCCGACGCCGTGGTGATGGTCGAGCACTCCACCCGGGTGGGCGACCACGAGGTCGACCTCACCGCGTCGGTGCCCGCGGGACGCCACGTCCGCCCGGCCGGTGAGGACCTGCGGGCGGGGGACGAGGTGCTCCCGGCGGGCACCGTGCTCCACCCGGCTCACCTCGGGGTGCTGGCCAGCGCCAACGTCCGCCGTCCCCTGGTGGTCCGCCGTCCCCTGGTGGGCGTGGTCTCCACCGGCGACGAGTTGGTCGACGACGGCCGCCCACTGGCCCCGGGCCAGATCCGCGAGTCCAACCGGCCCACCCTCGTGGCGGCCTGCCGCGCCTACGGCTTCGACGCCGTCGACCTCGGCACCGCGGCGGACGACCGCGACGCCATCGCCGCCGCCCTTGCCGGCGCGGCGGCGTCGTGCGATGCGGTGGTCTCCAGCGGTGGCGTGAGCATGGGCGACTTCGACCTGGTGAAGGTGGTGCTCGACGACCTGGCCGACATGGCCTGGATGCAGGTGGCCATCCGCCCGGCCAAGCCCTTCGCCTTCGGCGTGCTCGACGGCACGCCGGTGTTCGGCCTGCCCGGCAACCCGGTGTCGTCGCTGGTGTCCCTGTCGCTGCTCGGCGTCCCCGGTCTGCGCGCCCTCGCCGGTCGGGCCGACCTCGACCTGCCGCGGGTGACCGCGGTGGCCGGCCCGGGCCTGACCCGGCGGCCCGACGGCCGCACGGCGTTCCTGCGGGTGCGCGCCGACTGGGACACGGGCGCGTTCGTGGCCCGGCCCGTGGCCGCGCAGGGCTCCCACCAGCTCGCCGCCACCTCGGCGGCCAACGCCCTGGCGGTCCTACCCGACGGTCCCGGGGTCCCCGAGGGCGGATCGGTGCAGCTCGTCTTGCTGCGCGACCCCTTCGCCGCCTGACCGCGCTGCGTCCTGGAGCCGATCGCCATCGCACCTCGTAGCCTGACCCGGTGACCAGCAGGGAGGAGCCCGCCGCGCTCGTCGACGGCTACGGGCGCGTCCACCGCGACCTGCGCATCTCGGTCACCGACCGCTGCAACTTCCGCTGCACCTACTGCATGCCGGCCGAGGGCATGGTGTGGCAGCCGCGCCGCCATCTGCTCACCTTCGAGGAGATCGAGCGCATCGCCCGGGTGTGCGTGGAGCGCTTCGGGTTCGACTCCATCCGCCTCACCGGCGGCGAGCCCACCGTGCGGGCCCGGCTGCCGGTGCTGGTGGAGAAGCTCTCGGCCCTGGGCGCCGACCTGTCGCTGACCACCAACGGCTCCACCCTCGCCACCACCGCCCGCCACCTGCGTGAGGCCGGGCTTCACCGCGTCAACGTGTCGCTCGACTCCCTGCGCGCCGATCGGTTCCTGGAGCTGACCCGGCGCGACGAACTGCCCCTCGTCCTCGACGGCATCCGGGCCGCGGTGGCCGCCGGCTTCTCGCCGGTCAAGGTCAACGTGGTGGTGGTCCGGGGCGTCAACCACGACGAGGTGGTCGACTTCGCCCGGTTCGGTCGGGACGAGGGAGTGGAGGTCCGCTTCATCGAGTTCATGCCCCTCGACGCCGACCACCGCTGGGACGCCGACGCCGTCGTGCCCTCGGCCGAGGTGGTGGCCGCCATCGCCGAGCACTTCCCGGTGGTGCGCCAGGCCCGGGACCACGACCCCGCCGAGCGCCATCGCTACCGCGACGGCCGCGGCGGGTTCGGGGTGATCGGCAGCGTGACCGAGCCGTTCTGCTCGTCGTGCGACCGCGTCCGGCTCACCGCCGACGGCCAGCTGCGGGCCTGCCTGTTCGCCACCGACGAGACCGACCTGCGCGCCCTGCTCCGCGGTGGCGCCGACGACGACGCGCTGGCCGCCGCCGTCGCCCGCACGGTCGCCGGCAAGGGTGCCGGCCACGGCATCTCCGACGTGCACTTCATCCGCCCGGCCCGGTCGATGAGCGAGATCGGCGGCTAGCGCGCCGCTCGCGCCGGCCGGGCCTCGACACCGGCGGGGGCCTCGCCACCGGCCACCTACACTTCGCCCATGCCTGAGCGCCTCACCCACCTCGATCCACTGGGTCGGGCCCGCATGGTCGACGTCACCCCCAAGGAGCCGTCGCACCGCCGGGCGGTGGCCCGGGGCCGGGTCCACATGCAGCCCGAGACCACCGCGCTGGTGGCCCGAGGGTCGGTGGGCAAGGGCGACGTGTTGAACGTGGCCCGGGTGGCGGGCATCCAGGCCGCCAAGCGCACCGCCGACCTCATCCCGCTGTGCCACCCGCTCCTGGTGGGCGCCGTGCTCATCAACTTCCACATCGACGACACGTTCATCGAGATCGAGGCCCACGTGGACACCGTGGATCGCACCGGGGTGGAGATGGAGGCCCTCACCGCGGTGACGGTGGCCGCCCTCACCATCTACGACATGTGCAAGTCGGCCGACCGGTCCATGACCATCGGCGACGTGGCGCTGTGGGAGAAGACGGGCGGTCGCTCGGGCCAGTTCCGGCGTGAGACGGGCGATCCCGAGCTCGATCTCGGGCTGTAGGGCGGGCCCGTCGGACCCCTGCGAACTCGGTCACATCGCCCCAGCCAGGGGCGGTCGGAGGTGGCGCTGCCGATCGGTTCGTAGTACGTTCGTAACAACCGCAGCCTCCCTGTCACGTTCGTCACGGGTGGGTCTGGGGTCCTTCCGCAAGGGTTCGTAGTCCACCCCCACGGACCATCCACCTCCCGCTCGGGCGGCCTGGTTACGGTCCCTCTCACGCAAAGGCAGGCCTGGAGAACGTGACGATGCTGGTGTTGGTCATCCTGGCGGTCGTGTGGGCAGCGGTCCTGGTGCCGCCCTTCGTCCGGAACCGCCGAGACGGACGTCCCGACAACTCGGTCCTGTCGTTCCGGGCCCAGCTCTCCACGCTCGAGCGGGCCACGCCCGGCACCACGCTGCGCCCCTACGCATCGGTCGGCCGCCCGGCCCCTGCCCCTCGAACGTCGGCTGCGGTCAAGCGCCGCCGGCGCGACGTGCTCGTGGGCCTCGGCGGCGCCACCGCCTTCTCGCTGCTGCTGGCGCTCGCCTTCGGCGGCGCCCTGCTCACCCTGTTCTTCCTGGCCACGGCCTCGGCCTTCGGCCTCTACGTGTACGCCCTGCGCCAGATGCAGATGCGGGCGCTCGAGCGCCAGGCCAAGGTGCGCACCCTGCGCCCCCGCACCCAGCCCACGCCCATCCTGGCCATGCGCCGGGTCTCCAGCTGACCCAGTTGCCGGTCAGATCCCCGCGACCGAGCCCACCGGGGGTGTGCCACCGGTGAGCTCGGTGTTGGGGGAGGCCCGGGCGGTGCCCGGACCGGGTCGCTGAGCGGGGGTCTCAGCAGGTCTTGATGAAGACGTGGACGGTGTAGACGCGGGTTCCGCTGGTGGCGTAGCCGACCCCCACGCCGTTCCACTTCGTGGCCAAGATGTTGGCCCGGTGCCCGGCGGAGGCCATGTAGGCATCCTCGATCGACGCCACGCTCGCTCCGTAGCCGACGTTCTCGCCCAGCGAGCACCAGCGGCTCGTGATGCCCGACGGCAGGTGCGAGTGGTAGAGCTTGCGCTCCCGAGCGAGGCGCTCCGCCCAGGCCTGGGCCTTGGCCTGGGCCTCGTAGTTGATCGGCAGGACGCGGACCTTGTTGGCGGAGCGGTCGGCGTTCAGCTCCCGCTGCACCTGCGACTGGGCCGGGCCCAGGCAGGCCGAGAGCAAGAGGGCGACGAGCAGCGCGAGTACCGCGGTCGTCGCCCGGCGACCGGTTCGGGGGTGGGCGAAGGAGGCCATGACTCTGGTTCGGCACGTCGGCCCGAGGTCTTGAGCGGAACGTCGGTCGACCGCCCCATGGAGGGCCGAACGGCCCATGCCGGACCACCGGCGGCCGAGGTCTGGGCGGGGTGGAGGTGAGGGGAATCGAACCCCTGGCCTCCTCGATGCGACCGAGGCGCTCTACCAACTGAGCTACACCCCCGCGAACGGGCACCGCACGTTAGCGCAGGGGCCCGGCCGGGCCGAAGCCCGAGGGCACCCGGACCGCTCGGTCAGGGGCAGTTGCGGAGGTAGATCTCCGTGACCCAGACCAGGTTGCCCTTGCGGGCCACGCCGACGCCGAGGCGGTGGCTCCGGCTCAACATGTTGGCGCGGTGGGTGGGCGAGTTCTGGAAGCGCTTGTGCACGTCGGCGATCGTGGGCCCGTAGCCCACGTTCTCCTTGTAGCCACACCAGTTCGCGACCCCGCGGGTGTCCACCCGGGAACCACCGCCGGTGTGCTCGAGGCGGCCGGTTGCGGCCATGCGCTTCGACCAGGCCTGCGCCTTCTTCATGGCGAGGGCGTCGCCGCGCACCACCGCCAGCCGGTTCGACCGGCGGAACGTGTTGATCAGGTCGCCGTCGGTGTTCTGGTCGGCGCTCCAACCGGTGAGCGTCACGAAGGCCAGCACCGCCACCGCGAGGGCTGCGAGGACCCTCCCGACGCCGCCGCGCCCGTGCATCGCGTCGTGCATCTACCCATCTCCCCCATTGCCGAAGCGGTGGTCCGCTTCCTCCCGTTCGTCCGATCCTATCGGCCCCGAAGCGGCCGTACCAAGGATCTCGATCGCACCGTGGCCGGATCCTCACGTTGGGTGACCGGCCGTCCCGGGGCGACCGGCGCGGGGCTACCCTGGGCTGACACACGACAACTTCGTTCCTGCCCGGGAGGCGTCATGCGAGTGGTGGTCGACTACGACCTGTGCGAGAGCAACGCGGTCTGCATGGGCATCGCGCCCGAGGTCTTCGAGGTGCGCGACGACGACTTCCTCTACGTGCTCCAGGACGAGCCCGACGAGTCCCTGCGCGAGAAGGTGGAGCAGGCCGTCACCCGCTGCCCCAAGCAGGCCATCAGCATCGAGGGCTGACCCCCTCCCATGGCGGTCACCAGGATCGTCGTGGTCGGCGCGTCCCTCGCGGGGCTCCAGGCGGCAGTCACCCTCCGGGCCGACGGGTTCGACGGTGACCTCACCCTGGTGGGCGAGGAGCCGCACCGCCCCTACGACCGGCCGCCGCTGTCCAAGCAGGTGCTGACGGGCGGGTGGGGGCCCGACCGCGTGGCGCTGCCCGCGGCCGAGTCGCTCGACGTCACCTG
>CAZIVZ010000119.1:0-8919 GCA_964542495.1 uncultured Aquihabitans sp. | reverse complement strand
CCCCGCCCATGCTCTTGAGGGCGGCGGCGGTGATGACGCCCTCGGGCGTGCCGCCGATGCCGAGGAGGATGTCGGCGCCGGAGTCCGGCCAGGCGGTGGAGATGCCGCCGGCCACGTCGCCGTCGGGGATGAGGCGCAGGCGGGCACCGGCCTGGCGGATCTCGCCGATCAGGTCCGCGTGGCGATCGCGATCGAGCACCACGGCGGTCACCTCGTGGACCTGCTTGCCGAGCGCCTTGGCCACCGCGTTCACGTTGTAGGTGGCCGACTCGCGGATGTCGATGGCGTCGGAGGCCTCGGGCCCGACCGCGATCTTCTCCATGTACACGCAGGGGCCGGGGTCGAACATGGTGCCCCGCTCGGACACCGCGATCACGGCGATGGCGTTGCCGCGCCCGAGGGCGGTGAGCGTGGTGCCGTCGATCGGGTCGACGGCGATGTCGGTCTGGGGCGGGGTGCCGTCGCCGATGCGCTCGCCGTTGTAGAGCATGGGCGCTTCGTCCTTCTCGCCCTCACCGATGATCACGATGCCGTCCATGGACACCGTGCCGAGCACGAGGCGCATGGCGTCGACGGCGGCGCCGTCGGCACCCTCCTTGTCTCCCCGGCCCACCCAGCGGGCGGCGGCCAGGGCCGCGGCTTCAGTGACGCGGACCAGCTCCATGGCCAGGTTGCGGGTGGGGACCTTGATGTCGGGCATGGCCGTCAGGGTAGTTGGGGTTAGCCTGCGCGGCCGTGCCCGAGACCCTCGCCGCCGTCGACGTCGGCACCAACTCGCTGCACCTCGTGGTGGCCCGCACCACCGACGGCGACCGCTTCGAGGTGGTGAGCCGCGAGAAGGAGATGGTCCGGCTCGGATCGGGTTCCACCGACATGAAGGAGCTCGCCCCCGACGCCATCGACCGGGCCGTGGCCGCCCTCGACCGGTTCCGTCGCATCGCCGACAGCCACGGCGCCCCCCTGCGGGCCGTGGCCACCAGCGCCGTGCGCGAGGCCGAGAACCGCCAGGTGCTGGTGACCCGCGCCCAGCGCGAGGCCGGCGTCGACATCGAGGTCGTGTCCGGTGTGGAGGAAGCTCGCCTGATCCACCTCGGCGTGCTCCAGGCGCTCGAGGTCTTCGACGAGCGGCTGCTGCTGTGCGACATCGGCGGTGGCTCCACCGAGCTGCTGGTGGGGGAGCGCAGCGAGGTACTGGCCTCGGCCAGCCTCAAGCTCGGCGCCGTGCGCCTCACCAACCGGTTCTTCGCCGGCGACGTGCTGCACCCCTCGGCGGTCGACTCGTGTCGCCGACACATCCAGGGTGTGCTGGCCTCGTTCGACCGGGCCGTCCGAGACCACGGCTTCGACGTCGCCGTCGGATCCTCCGGCACGATCGAGCAGGTCCTGCGCCTGGCGCGCGGCCTGGCCGCCGAGGAGCCGCTGCGCACCCTCAACGGCGGCGTCCTCACGCGCCGGGCCGTCAACGCCGTGGTCGATGCGGTGGTCGAAGCCCGCCGGACCGGCACCACCGGCGAGCTGGCGGACCTCGACCCCAAGCGCGCCGACATCATCCTGGCCGGGGCCTTGGTGCTCGAGGGCGTGGTCAAGCGCTTCGGCATCAAGCAGCTGGTGGTCAGCGAGTACGCCCTGCGAGAAGGGGTGTTCCTGGACACCGTGGCTCGCCAGCGGGGCGGCTCGCTGCCCCACCTGCGCGACGTCGCCCGGCGCAGCGTCGTCGATCTCATGCGCTCCTGCGACGAGGACCCCGGCCACTCCGAGCACGTGGCCCACCTGGCGCTGGAGCTCTACGACGCCACCGCCCACCGCCACGGCCTGGGGAGCGAGGCCCGCTCGCTGCTCGAGGCCGGCGCTCTGCTGGCCAACGTCGGCCTGGTCATCTCCCACGGCCAGCACCACAAGCACAGCTACTACGTCATCCGGAACTCGGACCACCTGGTGGGCTTCACCGACGGCGAGATCGAGGTGGTCGCTCAGATCGCCCGGTACCACCGCAAGAGCGCACCCAAGGCCGCCCACCCCGAGTGGGCGGCGTTGCCCCCGGAGGACCAGGCGGTGGTGCGGGTGGCGGCCGCGGTGCTGCGCGTGGCCATCGGGCTCGACCGCTCCCACGCCCGCCTGGTGATCGGGCTCGACGTGCACGACCGCGGCGACGAGCTGGTGATCACGCTGCGGCCCCAGAGCCCCGACGCCGACATCTCCCTCGAGCGCTACGCCGCCGCCGATCGCACGTCCCTGCTGGCCGAGGTGCTCGGCGTGCCCGTGCGCGTGGCGGTGGCCGGCCCGCCGGGCTGATGGGCGCCGGGGCCAGGCCGGCCCGGTCCCGGTCCTCAGGACCGCCGGGATGAGGCCGATGGAGCCCGATGGCGACCGCGCGTGGGACGAGGTTCGGCGGCATCGGCCCCACGACCGCCGTGGTGAAGGCCGACGATCGAGGTCGTCGCCAACTGCTGATGGGGCTGGTGGTCGCGTTCATCCCACTCGTGGTCGTGTACGTCGTGGCCGAGGTGCGTCTCGGCCTCCTGCTAGCGGTGCCGGTCATCGTGATCCGGCGGGCCCGCCGGGGCTGCTTCTTGAGCGAGGTGCGGGTGGACGGCGCCGATCTGGTGCTCGCCTCGGTCGACGGCAGCGAGCAGGTCCTCCGGATCCACCAGATCGGCGGGATCGGGGTCCAGGCGTGGATCGTGCGAGATCGGCTCATCGAGGGCTTCGGCCACGCCAAGTTGGTGATCCGTGGGCATCGGGGGGAGCTGCTCACCAGCCGACGCGCCGCGTGGCTGAGCCTCACCGACCTCGAGGCCCTGGCCCGGCACCTGGGCGTGGCGTGGCTCCGCGAGCACTGCTACGGGCCCATCGCCCTCGTCGTCCCGGTCCCCCGTCCGGCCGGACTGCCCGTCAGCCCGTCGGAGCCCGGACCACCCGAGGCGCTGGCCCACCTCGACGAGGTGCGGCGCCGGCGACGTCGTCGGCTCCTGGGGTACGTGGGGGTGCTCGCCGTCGGCATCGTGTCCGGCATGGTCGCCGGCGCGGTGCCCGAGGGTCCGATCCGGAACCTGGTGGTCGCGATGGCCGTGGCCGGGTGGGTGATCGGTGTGCTGCTCCTCCTCCTGGCGCCGCTCAACGAGGGACGCCCCCGGCCCGTCGCTCGACGGCTGCGCACGGCACGGTTCCTGCCCGCCGAGGTGGTGGTGATGACCGCCGATGTCGACGGCCTGAACACCACCGACGCAGTCCGAACGGTCGGCCTCCTCGACCCGGCGGCGAGCGAACCGGTGAGCTGGTGGACCGTCGAGTCCGGGGGCGACAAGGGCTGGCTGGAGGGCGACCAGCGGCTCTGGGCGTGGTTCGGGTGGGACGGGAGCTCGAAGGAGGCGCTCCTCCAACCGCTCGATCGATCCACGACCGCGCTGCTTCACCAGAAGCGCGAGAAGGCCAAGCAGCGCGAGGCCGCCCGGTTCGCGCACCACCACGGCTGCCTGGCGCTGCTCCCGTTGCCTCCACCTCCTGCTCACCAGCCCGTCGGGTGGGGCGTGGTCGCCCCGCCGGAGGTGGTCGGCGCACCGATGTGGAGCACGCCGCCGCCCGGGTGGGTGCCGCCTCCGTCTCCGCCTCCACCCTTCAGGGTCGGTCCGACGGGTTGACCCACCGACCGTGGGGGGTGCCGGTTCGCGCGATGCTTCGGGCATGGCGACGAGGATCTGTCCCGAGTGCGGTGCCCAGTACGTGGCCACGGTGCGGCGGTGCATCGACTGCGACGTCGTGCTCATCGACCAGGTGAGCGAGACGACGTCCGGCCCGGAGGCGTCATCGGCCTCCCCGGTGGGCGACGGCGACCAGGTGGGCTACGAGCTCGCCGGCTGGGGCAACCAGCTGAAGGTCTCGCTGGAGGGCATGCTCGACCGCGCCGGGGTCGCCCGGGCCTGGGAGGCCGGGGCGCTGGTGGTGTCGGCGGCCGACGAGGAGACGGTCGACGACCTGATCGCCACGCTCGAAGGCGGCGACGTCGACGACCTCGACGACGATGTGGTCCGGGTGGCGCTCGAGATCGAGGGTCTCGACCCGGAGGGCCACGACGAGCTCGATGCCCGCCTCCTCGCCGACGCCATCTGGCACGCCTGGGACGACGAAGGTGCCCTCGTGGTGGCCGAGGACGACGAGGCGCGGGTGCTCGAGATGATCGACGACGTCCTCGACGCCGACGATGCGGGCGACACGTCCGACGGGCTGGCTGCACAGGCCGCGCTCTCGGCCGCCTACGTGGCGGTCGACCGGCTCGTGAAGGCGCCCCACGAGCGGAAGCTGGCGGCTGCCTTCGTGGCCGCGGCGGAACGACTCGACACCGTCGACGTGCCCTACGGCTTCGCCGCCTCCGCCTGGGCTGAGCTGGTCGAGGAGGCGGGGTCGCTGGCCGGCGCCGTCCGTCCCCACGCCGGGCTGTCCGAGGACGACTCGGTCGGCGACGACGAGGTCGGCGACGATGCCGAGATCCGCGACGAGGCGGCCCCCGGTGATGCGCCGGTCGACGTCGAGGACGCCGCCGACGTCGAGGACGCGGTCCCGCTCGACGCCGAGGAGCGCGATCGCGCCGCCGCCCGGGTGTTGCGGGCCAAGTTGGCCGATCTGGTCTGAGGAGGCGAGCGGGCAAAGCGAGCACGGCGGTCCGGCTGCGGCAGCGGGACCGGGCCCCGGTACCGTGTGCCGGTGCTGCTGGCCGAGTTGGAGGTGTTCCACTCCAGACCGATCGCCCCCACCCGTCGGGTGGCGCTCGGGGTCACCGTGCTGCCCACGTCGCCCGCTCCCGGGTTCGGTGGGATCCTGCTCGGAGGGATCGTCGCCGCCTTCGTGCCCGACGTCGACCCCGACCTCCTCGATGACCTGACCCGGCTCACGCACCAGCTCGAGGCCGGTCAGCGGATCCCCCAACCGCGCCTCCGCCACCGGTTCCAGGCCGACCGGGTCGGGCTGAGCAGCTACCGCCACCGACTGGTCGGCACCGGCGAGGAGCTGCGGTTCGAGCTGGACCGGTCGGGCACCCCCGCGCCGCAGGTGCTGGGCGCGGTGTACGCCGCCGCTCGGGTCGAGCCGGCGCAGCGAGGTGCGGTGTTCACCGCGGTCCGCCGTGGCCTGCGGTGGCGCGGCGAGGTCGACGGCCGGTTGGTCGAGCACCTGAGCGACGACCGCTCCACCGCCGCCTGGCCCGCCCTGGCCGGGCGGGACCCCGTGCTCTGGGCGCTCGCCGTGCTGGGCCTGGCGTCGGACACCGCGGAGCGTGCTCTGGTGCAAGCCCGATTCCGCGAGCTCCTGCGCGAGGCCCACCCCGACCACGGTGGCGCCTCCGCCGACGCCGCCCACCGCATCAACGAGCTCACCGAGGCCCGCCGGATCCTGCTGCGCCGCTGATCCCGAGGTTCTGGGTAGCGAAGTGGTCGATGCCGAGCCAGTTCTCTACCGAGAACCGGGCGGCCAGGGTTCTTGGTAGCGAGGCGGTCCCTGGCGAGCCGATTCCCTACCCAGAAGCGGGTGGCGTCGGCCACGTAGCCTCCGGCCGTGGCTTCCCGACGTCGACCTGCCGGCCTCCTGCTGACCCCGGGAGCGGGCAGCGACGCCTCGCACCACACCCTGGTGGCGATCGAGGAGGCGGTGGCACCCCTTCCCGTGCGACGGATGGACTTCCCCTACCGCAAGGAGGGTCGGCGCGCCCCGGACCGGGCGCCGAAGCTCGTCGAGTCGGTGCGAGCCGAGGCCACCGAGTTCGCCCGGTCCCGCCGGGCGCGGACGGCTCGGCTCGTGCTCGGCGGTCGGTCGATGGGCGGGCGGATGTGCTCGATGGCGGTGGCCGAGGGGCTGCCGGCCGCCGGCCTCGTGCTGATCAGCTACCCGCTGCACCCGCCCGGCAAGCCCGACCGCCTGCGGGTGGAGCACCTGCCGCTGTTGGACGTGCCGTGCCTGTTCGTCACGGGCACCCGGGATCCGTTCGGCACGCCCCACGAGCTCGAGACGGCAACCGCTACGATCGCCGGCCCCGTCGCCCACGTGTGGATCGAGGGCGGCCGCCACGACCTGAAGGGCGCCGATGCCCAGATCGCCGCGGCCGTGGTCGAGTGGATCGACGCGCTCCCGGCACCGTCGACCTGACCGCTCAGGTCCGAAGCGCGGTGGTGAAGGAGGTGGAGGCGTCCTCGGGGTTCAGGTCCTCGAGCTCCAGGTGAGCCGTCTCGGGGTAGAAGGCCATCACGAGCGCGGCCACCACGAACGGACCGATCGCCAACATGGCGAGTCCCGGTCCCAGCCGCCCGTAGTGGTCGGCGAGCCGCCCGGCGAGCAGCAGGCCCACGGCACTGCCCGCCACGCCGGCCACCGAGATGAAGCCGTTGGCCTTCCCTCGCAGTGACGTGGGAAACAGCTCGGGCCCGTACACGGCCAGGGCCGGGACCGTCACCGCGGCCACGATCGTGCCGGCGATCGAGAGGACCCACAGGAACGGTCCCCCCACGAGGAACCGCAGGCCGAGCAAGGTGGCACCCCCGATGGTGCCCACCGCGCCCACCAGCCGACGGCCCCGGGTGTCGGCGAGGCGGCCGCCCACCACGATGCCGATCCCGCCGGGCGTGTTGGTGAGCAGCGTGAACAGGGTGATCTGGATGGCGGTGAAGCCGTGCTCGTCGCGCAGGAAGTCGTTCTGGAACTGCGTGTTCGGGGCGAAGAACACCAGGGCGAAGAACGACGAGGCGGCCAGCAGGAGCAGGCGCATCCGGTGGCCCACCATGGTGGAACGACGGTGCGGCCGGGTGAACCGACGGCTCTCCGGAAGCCGTCGGCCGATGCGCACGAACAGCGGGATGGCCAGCACCGGCACGAGGTACAGCAGCCGCCATGCCGGCTCGGTCACGTCGGCGACGGGGAGCAGCATCACCGCCACCCCCGCCCCGAGGGCCCCCGTCATGGCCAGCACGCTCGCCGCGTAGGCGCGGCCGCCGCTCGGCATCTCCTCGGCGGCCACCACGGCGATGAGCAGGCCGAGCGCGGTGGAGAAGGCCCGGGAGAAGGTCTGGGTGGCACCGAGCACGACCAGGTTGGGGGCCAGCGCCGTGGCACCGCCGGCCAGGCTGCCGCCGACGGCGCAGACGAGGAGGAGCTTCTGGCGACCCCGCCGGTCGGCAAGCGCCAGGAGGGCCACCGACAGCAGCACCCCGAGGCGCACGGCGGCGAGCGTCCCGCCCTGGGCGCTCTTGGATGCCTCGAACTCGTCGGCTGCGTAGGTGATGGTCTGGGTGAGGACGGTGCCGAGGTAGCCGGCCAGCAGGGACAAGCCGCAGAGGCGGCTGAGCACCTGGCTGGAGCGCAGGTCGAGTCGGGCGGGCGGCGACCACCACGGACCACCGGGTCGGTCGTCCGTCGGCCGGGGGTACTCCGCGCCGGTGCCCGCCGCGGGCGTCGGTGGTGCTTCGTGGCGGGCGATCTGGCGCTTCACCAGCGGTCGGAACAGCACGCCCCAGATCGGGATGCCGAGCACCCAGGTGGTGGTCTCGGTCACCCGGTGGCGGCCGTCGCCCAGGTCCTCCACCCGGACGCGGCGCTCGTACTGCTCGAACGGGCCCGACTCGCACGCGAAGCGGTCGTCGCCGGTCGCCCGCTCGAGGACCAGGTCGTCGCGCGGGGCGCGCACCGCGGCGAGCCCGGCGTCGTCGACCTCGAACGTGGTGGTGGTGGTCCGCACTCGGTCAGCTCTCGCCGTCGTGAGGGGAGGGGGTGGCGGTTGGGGTGCCGGGCGGGTGATCGACGGTTGTCCGGCGGTTCGCCCGCGCGGTCGCCACGCGCAGCAGCACCACGAACAGGGCGAGCGGGAGGGCCACCATCAACGCCTCATCCCATCCCCCCTGGTGGGCCAGCACCGCTGCGAACCCAGGCACGGTGGGCAGCCTCCCAGACCCGATGTGACCACGGCAACGCCACCCGGGAACACCTCGGGGTGGTCAGCGGTTGGGACCGGCAGGGTTTCGCCCGTCCCGCGCGCCGTGCGAGGATTGCCCGCCCCGGGAGGAGTTCCGTGCACGACAAGGTCCGAGCCACGATCGAGGTCATCCGCCCGGCCATCCAGGCCGACGGCGGCGACATCTTCCTGCGCGACTTCGACGAGGCCACGGGCGTGGTCACCGTCGAGCTCACCGGCGCTTGCGTCTCGTGCCCGGCCTCCACCGTCACCCTCAAGGCCGGCGTCGAGCGCATCCTCAAGGACCGGGTCCCCGGGGTCACCGCCGTGGAGCAGTACGGCGTCGACAACCAGACCGAGTCCGCCGTCTCCCTCTGAGCGTCGAGCGGAGCCGAGCCCATCCGGTGGCTGGGTAGCGTCATCGGATGGCCGAGCTCCCCGTCGATCGGATCGCGCCGACCACCTCGGGCGCCGACCTCGTAGAGCGGGCGCGCTCGGGAGATCGCGGCGCCCTGGCGCGGGCTCTGTCGCTGGTGGAGCGTGGCGGGGCAGGGGCCTACGAGGTGGGCCGAGCCGCCTTCGCCCACGCCGGTGAGGCGTACACCGTCGGCATCACCGGGTCGCCGGGCGCGGGCAAGTCCACGCTCACCAGCGCGCTGGTGGCCCATGTGCGGCACGCCGGCGAGCGGCTGGCCGTGCTGGCGATCGACCCGTCGTCCCCCTACACGGGTGGGGCGATCCTGGGCGACCGCGTGCGCATGGGCGAGCACGCCCTCGACGAAGGGGTCTTCATCCGCTCGATGGCCACGCGCGGCCACCTGGGCGGCCTCGCCCTGGCCACCCCCGAGGCGGTCCGGGTGCTCGACGCGGTGGGGTTCCCCTGGGTCATCATCGAGACCGTGGGCGTGGGCCAGGTGGAGGTGGACGTGGCCGGCGCTGCCGACACCACGGTGGTGGTGGTCAACCCCGGCTGGGGCGACGCGGTGCAGGCC